>JAFAOB010000440.1 GCA_019238055.1 Alphaproteobacteria bacterium | reverse complement strand
CCAAAACACCATCGGCTTCGTCCTCTTTGGCAAATAAAGTGGACAAACTTGCCTGGCCACAGGCCGGAAATGACGATTAAACTTGGGGCGAGGTTTTGGGCATTCTCGCGGCTGGCGAGCGACACTCGGGGCGTCACCTTGCCCCTTGTGGCGGTCGCGATCACCGCGCTGATCGGGTTTACCGGGCTCGGCGTCGAAACCGGGCTGTGGTACACGATCCAGCGCTACAACCAGTCGGCAGCAGATATAGCTGCGATTTCTGGCGCGATGGAACAATCGGGAAGCCGAGCATATTTCGATATCTGTGCATTGGCGGAAAATGCGGCGAAAGCAAACGGCTTCAACGTCGCCGCGACCTGGTCGTGTCCCACTGCGTCGCCCACCACTCAGGCCAACTGCACTGGTCTTGCATCGGGCGAAATGTGCGTTAATAACCCGCCTTTATTCGGTAATTATGCTGGGCAAAGCAACTATGTCGAAGTGATTCTGGCGCAGCAACAAAGCTCTCTGTTTTCACTACTCTGGCTGCCGAATGTAATGATCGATGCGCGCGCCGTTGCGTCCGTCCCACAAATTGCAACATGCATGGTCGCGCTCAGCGCAACGGGAACTGACCTTGAATACAAAGGCAGCGGGCACGGAAGCTTGAATATCCCAAACTGCGCATTTGTGAGCGACTCCACCGACCAGGATTCGATCGATCTTCAGGGGAACTTCGATATCATTGCAGGTGCAATCGACACTGCCGGCAATTATTCGATCAAAGGGGCGGCCGGAACGGTCATCCCGCCGATTGTTACCAACGCCCCGGTGGTCGCTGATCCATACGGCACGGTGATGATCGGAACAGTGCCCTCTGGTGCCTGCGCCCCAAACCCGGACGTACAAAGCGGCTCCGTTACACTTGTGCCTGGGACAGCCTACTGCGCATTGACGATCAGCGGCGGGACCGTGATCATACCCGCAGGTCTTTACTATCTTGTCGGGACATCCGGAGAGGGAGGCAGCCCCGGCAATCTCACGATCAGTGGCGGCGCTGTTAACGGGTCGGGAGTGACCTTTGTGCTAACCGCCGCAACCGGAGTAAGCGCCGCGGGAACGATCCAGATTACCGGAGGCAGTGGAATTCTGACCGCACCGGGTGCAAATGCGGGCCTTCTGCCACCGTCGGCTGCCGCGTCCGGGGGTCTGCTGATTCTTCAGGACCCGGCCACGTCCGCCAATTCAGGCAGCAACATAATAACACCTGGATGTGGCGCGTCGGCGCTCGTCCTGACGGGCGCCATCGACACCTCGTTAACGGCAGACGTTGTGCAGGGTAATCCAACCTCGTGCAGCGGCTGCACCGAATTAATCGCGGCGAACTTTGATCTCACCGGAGCGCTATACTTAGACACCTCGAACTGCGCCGCCTTTGATGTCAAGACCGATACGGTCCCGGGTTCGGTTGCGCTCGTCGAATAGCAACCTGCGATAATCGTGAGGCTGATCGAATTGCGTCAACAGTGTGAGCATACGGGCAATATTGGCGGCGCGTTGGTCGAATTCGCGATTACCGCACCGCTGCTGATCGTTCTGGCGCTCGGCATCGGCAATTATGGCATACTGATCGTCAACACGGCTTCTCTCGCCGGGGCAACCCGTGCCCTTGCCGAATACGCCCGGAATTCGTCTGCCTGTGGCGTCGGCGGACTGGCGGACAGTTCCTGTGTCGCCGGGATCGGGGACTTTGTTACGAACTTAAAGTCTAACGATACCTCGCTATCGACGGCCAGCTTTAGCTATCCGACTGGAGATTTGTCCACAGCTGGCGGAAACTATTGCACTTGCGTCGATGGAACCGTGATCGACTGCTCAGCCGGGACCTGCAATGTGAGCGGCGACACGCGCATCGTGCAATACATCCAGATCTCGGCGACACAAGACTTTTCGCCTTTGTTTGCAGTCATCAATTTTGGCTATTTCTCCCCGACGAATTTCGGCTTCCCCTCGTCGCTCTCAGCACAGACGACGATCCGCATCCAGTGAGACGGGCAGCGCGGTGAGCTTGAACGGCCGGAGATGCGGCACGGACGAGGGCGCGACGGCAGTCGAAACTGCAATCGTCATCTCCGCTCTCTGCACGCTGATTATTGGCATTCTCGAGTTCGGGATGGCATTTTGGCAATGGAATACAATGCTGCTCGCAATCGAGCAGACCGGCCGCTATGCGATGATCAATAATATGAGCATCACCGCAACGATCGCAGAACAGCAGATGTCGCTGGTCATATCTGGAACCGCTTCGGGGACACCAGTCTGCACGCTGACGGGCACGACAATCAACCCGCCGATAGCAGGCAATGTCTGCGTCTACGCCACAACGGCCACCGGCACATCACCCGATCCCAACACGATCTTGCTCACTGCGGTTTACGCGTACAATGTTTTGGGCATTTCGGGAATGCTAACTCTGACGAGCCAAGGCGTCTTCCCGCTCGACTAAGCGCCGGGCTAGAGGTTGGCGAGATTGATCGCCACCACCACGGCGCACAGCGACACGGCGCAGACCATCGGCCAATGGCAGCGGCTTTCGGTCGCGGCGACCGCGAACCACGCCACAATGGCAGCCTTCGGCAGCCACCAAGCGGATCCAAGATGAGTTTGAATGGCAGCCATAATCGGGTTGGCTTCACGGGCGCCCGGTATCGAGAGAACGAGATTGGTCGTGACGACGTCGGCCAGCTCCAATCCCGCGAACAGGATCAGCAACAACCAGAAGATCCGTCCGCGCGGTGGCCGCGACCGGCCATTTACGGCTGTAATCGCAATACCCATCCAGTTTGGTGTTGATCCTCGGATCGCTGGGCTGCCTGTCGACATGCGCGGTTCCCCATCGAGCGCTTTACAATTTCAAATTGATTAGAAACCAAAAACATATTATTAAGATTGATCAGTTTGCTCTCAATCCTCGATAGACAGCCCAACCGTTCGAGGATTGTTGAGGTCCCCTGGACGCAACGGTGACACTGGTGACAAATTCGAGGTTCACCGCTTGTTCACGGGTAAACAACTCAGCTGGGCTGCTCTCTCGGGTGCTTTTGACCTCGCAGACGAACGCCGTGGCGGGCATGGTAGCGGAGCCGCTGAATTCGCCACCAGTGTCACTGTTGGAATTGAGTCGACGTGGAGCGCGACCTTACCCGCAGAAGGCTGAGGCCCGCCGGCGACGGGCGCAGGGAGATACGCCGTCCGAACTCGCGCGGAGCTACGAGCTAACCCCAACACTGTTCAGATAAGGCACACACCCACAATATGCAGCATACACTGTGGGTTAATAAATACAACATTTTGTGCTATACCCACTTAACTAAACACCATTGGAGCTAACCCGGATTATTCATCAGCCCTCGCCGTACGGAGGACGAGGGCGGCAAGGATCGCGGCTTGAACCCCGCTCCGCGCCTCACGTCGTCCAGCCTCATGAATAATTCAGGCTAAGCCAGAGCACAATTTCCCGACTTTGCGAACGAAGGGACCAACGGCGGCCGTGAAAAGCCGGTGGTTGCCCATTCAACGTTTGGTGGATTACTCCGCTGCGGCTCGCGTCAGTTCCAGGGCGTGTTGGGCGACCGCGGCGCTGGTGTCCTCGCTTTCGCCCGCGACCTGCACGGTCGGGAAGGCGAATTTGACGCCATTCGCGTCGAAGGCTTTCTTGATCATCGCATAAGCCTTACGGCGGATCACGAACTGCTCGCCCGGGAGCGTCATCATCTTCATACGGATCTGCACCGCGTAATCACCGAGATTCTCGACCCCTTGCATCTTTAACGGTTCGAGGATCAACGGGGCGAATTCGAGATCGTTCTGCAGCTCGAGCCCGATCTGTTTGATCAGCTTCCTCGCCTTTTCGAGGTCGCTGTCGTAGGTGATGCCGACGGCAAGCTTGTCGATGACCCAGTCGCGGCTCTGGTTCTGAATGGCGCCCAATAGGCTGAACGGCACAGTGTAGACTGGGCCACGG
>JAFAOB010000399.1 GCA_019238055.1 Alphaproteobacteria bacterium | reverse complement strand
TTGCGAGATCGGCGGACATAAACGATTGTGTTTGTGGTCCTATGACGTTAAATCCTGGGCGGTGCGGCATTCTATCAGGAAACCGAAAATCATCGGGGACTTTTTCAAATACCGCGACAGTATGATTGGTCACATATCTTACAGCTGGTGTTCTTCCAGAATTAACGATATTAATTGGTATATTGAAGGCAGCAACAAAGTTATCGGAGTACATTATTGTGGTTACGCTAAGATCGCGAACCGCAACAAACGCTCGCTCTACCTCTATCAGAGCGCGTTCGGCTATGCGAATAGACGCTTTCATGTCTTGGGATTGGCGTTTACCAGATCGGGCTGTAACGATCCAGAGGCCCATAGTGGAGGCAGCCAATATTCCGGTTACTGCGGTCAGGCAGAGCGTCGTGAAGGCGACCGGGTCTCTCGTAATCTTTTGCCAGATGGTTTCTGGCTCTTTGCCCTTATTGTCTTTGTTGTTTTTGCCGGAGCCACCGGATTGATTATCTATTTGGTGAGTTGGTGGTGCGGATGGTTGCGGTAAGTCTGTGTGTAGCACATAGAACATAGCACCAATCAGCGCTATGACCATGGCGGCTGGCAGCCAACGGTCAGACACTTTTAGACATCTGCCAAATGCAAACTTTCGCATCCAATCGCCTTCATTGTCATTAGAAAATACGCCGCCGCGATCTGGGCATTGGTTGAGCTTCACCGTAATCGAGGCTTTGGTTTCCTCCAAACCATGTTCCTTCAGCCGCTGCGTCAGCGCGGCGTAGCTGAGTACGGCCCGTTTCGATTCCGTCTTGACGAATCGTCGTGTTCGGTTCGCACATTCCCTTTCCGTCGATCCTAAACTCATTTTCTGCCCGCATTCGGAGATGCGTTAAGCATCTTTTTCCGTAGCGAAAAATCCGCGATATTGCCATATGTGGAATCGTTAGGCTTTGGTGCTTTCGCGAGCTTTGATGGTTCTTACCCCTCCACCGCATGCTTGGAGCACCTAACTTTAAGCCGGCGACACTGACCGAAACTATGGGTCTCCGGCGCTTTTTTGCGAGATCATCTTAGATAGGTAGATCGGTTAGGCAATTCTAAGGTAGGTTGTACGGGTTTCTGCGGGTGTTGGTGGTTAATGTATTCGCCAGAACTGTGTCTAACTTATTGAAAATAAACAAATTAGACCGGTTTTCGAGACCGCCCCGTTCGACCGCTCCGGCACCTCTCCACATAGGCGGCTGAGATCAGCAAGAGAACAAAAGCAGAAATTGGCACCCGAGCCCTTTACACGCCGGGTTTGGCACCCGATCCCATCGCAGCCTCGATAGCTTGAGCCGCGGCAGCATCGGTTTGATTGAAGAAATGGGCGCAGGCGCCGAGGATGACCGTCGGCAAGCTGTGCTTCAGCCGCTTCGAGACCGTGACGATATCGAGCCCTATCCCGATCAGCGCCGAGGCGTGTGTATGGCGTAGCGCGTGAAATTCGACGCCGATACTCAGACGCCACCAATCGCGCGACAACGTGTTGGGCAGATAAGGCAATCCGGCGGCGCAAGCCACACAACTCGCCCCGGCGCATTCCCGTCCAAAGAGCGAGGGAGACCATGGGATACAGCTCCTTACCCTGCAGGCGGCTTAACACGGCGGTGATTTGGTCCTGGCTTAGGATCTCGACCTCGTTGGCCCTGACCTTTGGCGGTGGATACCGTGCGCGGCGTTGCGAGCGCTGATTTCCAGCGACACGGCACGCTCCAGGCCGCGATGTAGCAGGCGATGGCAATGGCCTGCGGTGCGCGCCGACAATGGACCACCTTTCGTTCCGCCTCGATTCAGTAGAGTGTTGTGCCACTCGTGGACTTGCGCGGGACGAAGCTTCGGTAAAATCGTTGCCCCAGGTGCGGGATGATCTATTGCTCGGCAAGCTGGTGGTAACGCTCCAGCGTCTTCGGCGCAAGATCGGTGTCGCCATCGAGCCATCCGCGCACTTATTCGGCAATCGTTATAGCCGACGGATCGGCCGCCGTTCCATTGTCGACGGCAGCGAGTAGCCGGGTCTGCCTTTCTTTGAGAAAATGAGGCATCTCAGCAAGATTGACGAGGTCGATATCGGCGGACATTTCCGGCTCCGGCAACGCAAGCGCCGCCGCCCGCACCCAGTGCAGCACGCTCACATCACTGACCTCCGGCAAGCGCCGATGCCGCAGGAACTTATCAAGAATCGCCCTCTGCCTGCGCGTTCATGCAGGGTGGCCTTGGGTAATCGAAGCGCCGTATGCTAATCTCATAGTGCCGCGCGGTTCGCGAGCAGCTACGATTATCCTTTTTCAACAGAGAAGGGGGAACGAGAATGGCCTACGAAGGCATGATTGCCGAGACGATTGCGATCAACGGCGACAAGAACGAGCCGATCTCAGCTTATGTTGCGCGGCCGTTGGGTCCAGGCCCCTTCCCCGGCATGGTGCTGCTTCATCACGCGCCCGGCTGGGATGAGTGGTACCGTGAGGCCACCCGGAAGTTCGCCCATCACGGTTATGCGGCGATCAGCCATAACCTTTATCACCGCGCCGGCGAAGGCAAAGCCGATGATGTCGCCGCCAAGGTGCGCGCCGAAGGCGGGGTGCCCGATGCTCAGGTCATCGGCGACACCGAAGGGGCGGTGGCGTGGCTGCGCGCTCAGCCCTGGCTCAATGGCAAAGTCGGCGTGTTCGGCACCTGCTCGGGCGGGCGGCAAGCCTTTTTATATGCCTGCCACACCAAGAGCATCAACGCCGCGTGCGATCTTTGGGGCGGCCGGGTGGTGATGAGCCGGGAGGAGCTGAACCCAAAGCAGCCGACCCCACCGATCGAGTTCACCAGGAACCTGTCGTGTCCGCTGCTCGGTCTGTTTGGCAACGAGGATCGCGCACCGACCCCGGAACAGGTCGACCAGCACGAGGCCGAACTCAAGAGGCACGGCAAACAGTACGAGTTTTATCGCTATGATGGCGCCGGACACGGCTTTTTCTATTACGACCGGCCGGCCTATCGCATCGAGCAGGCATTGGACGGTTGGCAGAAGGTGTTCGCGTTCCTGCAAAAGCATCTGGCGGCGTAACCGGCGGTATGTGTACATCGATCGTCGAGATCGTTAGCGCGGACGGCGCCGGCAAGCGCGATGACGGGTGGTTCGACCTCACCCACGCCGTGGTGTCCTACGACCACCCGCACCATGCTCTGCTGGAAGAGGCCATCACAATCGATTTTGTGAACTCCGCGCTCGGGCCGGGCGCGCGGGTCGCCGTCGAGCTGACATTGCAGTCGGCAAAGGAGCTGAGCGGCGCGCTTGCAAGAGCGATCGCGGCGGCCGAGATCGAGGAGGGCGCCCGTCTGCGCAAGGTGTGAGGCGGGGCGTCCGGGACGATGATGCTGTTTCGAAAGCTGCGCGTTCTGCTCGCGGCTGGCGTTATCGTGCGGCTGGCGAAGGGGCTCGTCGTGCCCGGTTGCAAGGATAGCGCCGGGCCAGCCGCATGACGGGTGGCATGATGAGGAAGCCGCCGACCGTCGCTGGGCGATAGGTGTCGAGAACGGCGGCAGGAGAAACCAATGGAGTACAGGACGGACGAAGAGCACCTTCCGGTTGATGTCGACGCGCAGCCTCTGGTGCAGGCGGCGGCTGCACTAGGGCCGGTACTGCGCAAGTATCATGACGAGATCGAGCGCGAGCAGCGTATGCCGACGGCCCTCGTCGAGCAGCTGCGCGAAGCCGGCTTCTACAAGATGGTGATCCCACGCTCACTGGGCGGACTGCAGGTGGACCCGTTGACCTATCTGCGCGTTATCGAGCTGTTGGCGGAAGGCGCGGGCTCGGTGGGCTGGAATCTCGGCAACGGCGGCGTCGGCCAGCTTGTCACGCTCGGCCTGCCGGATGATGGCGTCGATGAGATCTACGGAAAGCGGGCCGATACGGTCATTGCCGGCACCGCGGTGCCGGGCGGCGGCAAAGCGGTGCCGGCTGCCGGCGGCTACCGCGTCAGCGGCCATTGGCAGTTCGGCAGCGGCTGTCAGGAGGCGAGCTGGATGCTGGGGAGCTTCCAGGTGATCGACGATAACGGCCAGCCGCGCCGCCATCCGGACGGCGCTTCGCTCTACTGGCGCGGGGTGTTTGCGCGCTCGGAAGCGGAGATTGTGCCGGGAAGCTGGGACGTGTCGGGTTTGCGCGGAACCGGCAGCTTCGACTGGACGGTCAAGGATGTCTTTCTGCCGGAGCGGCGGACGATGCCGCAAGTTGGTATCCCGCTCGAAAACCAGTGGGCGCGCTGGCCGGGGATTACCTATGCCTTGCCGGTCCAATGCTGGGTCGGGCCGCATCACAGTGCCGTGATCACCGGCATCGCGCGGGCCGGCATCGACGCGCTGATCGGCCTTGCTGGCGGCAAGACGCCGCGCGGCCGCACCGGTGCGCTGCTGTGCGAGAACCCTCAGGTGCAGGACGCCGTCGGACGCGCCGATGCGACACTGAATGCCGGGCGCGCCTATCGCACTGCACAGATCACCGAGCTGTGGAACACGATCGCTGCCGGCAAGGAGACCACCCTCGAGCAGCGCGCCCGCTGCCGACTGGCTGCGGTCTATTCCGCCGACAATGCGCGCGAGGCGATGGATTTGATGTATCGCTATGGCGGCAGCACGTCTTTCCAGCGCGCGAGCCGCCTTGCCGAGTGCTGGCGCGATCTTCACACTGTT
The DNA here is from genome assembly GCA_019238055.1 of Alphaproteobacteria bacterium. GTDB lineage: Bacteria > Pseudomonadota > Alphaproteobacteria > ATCC43930 > CGMCC-115725 > AP-15. The sequence goes on along the minus strand of JAFAOB010000399.1, from coordinate 1,917 downwards.
GGGCAAACGGTGACGCTCGCGCCGGAGTGGTATCCGATTGGCGGTCGGGTGTATCTGGGAATGGACCCGGGCCCGCGTCTGCGCTAGCCGCAAAAGGGCGGGCGGCGATCCGCGGGACAGCGATCGCGCTTGCCGGGCTCCCAATTCCCCGCGGCCACCCGAACGAGACGACGCTTCAAGCGGGCCGCTCATGTCATGGCCACCGGTCGGCCTGCCGACCCTTGACATTGTCCTGGCGCTTGTCCACCGCTCACCTCCGGGCCGCGCGCGCTGCCATCCGCCTTAACGAAGTCGATGCTGCACGGCGGTAATCTCGAAAAGAAAAAGAGGAGAATTGTCGATGGGTCGGCAGCAACAGGATATGGCTTTTGGCAGCACCGCGGCGGCGCAGCGCGGGCAAGCGGCATTGCGCCGCACATATCGGCCGCGGCGCAAATTCCGGCCATATGGGATCACGAGGTCGATATCGTCGTGATCGGCGCCGGGGCGACCGGGCTTCCTGCCGCGATCGTCGCGCGGGAGGCCGGCTGCTCGGTGATCCTCGTCGAAGCTGAAAGCGATATCGGCGGTCACGCCATCATCAGCGGCGGCAATATCCCATTGGGCGGCGGCACCAGCGTGCAGAAGAAATATGGAATCGAGGATTCCCCGGACCTGCTGTTCCGCGATCTGACCGACTGGTCGGTGGTTGGGCCTAACGGCTTCCCGGATTACCGCTACAACGATCGGGAAATCATTCGGGCTTTCGCCGACAACAGCGCCCCGAGCTTTGAATGGCTGCTGGCTCACGGCGTCGTTTTTGTCGACAAGGCGCCCGACGCGATTGGCGGAAATTCGGTCGGGAATTCGGTGCCGCGCGAAATGCATTGCGCCGTGGGCGAGTGGCCGATGATCCAAACCGGCGAGCCGGCCGACCCGGCGGTCCAGAAAACCCGTTCCTCCGGCAATGGCTTGATGCGATCGCTCGAAATCGCAGCCGGAAAAGCCGGCGTCAAGATCCTGCTCGAATACCGAATGACACGGATCTATCGGCAGACGCCGAACTCCGGCCCGGTGCTTGGGATCGCGGTCGACAATAAGGGCAGGACGTTGAACATCCGCGCGCGCAAGGCCGTCATCATCGGCACCGGCGGCTCGACCGGCAATGTCAACTTCCGCCGCATGTTCGACCCGCGCCTGACCGAAGAATATTGCGGCCTCGCCGGCATGCCCTGGTCCGACCAGGATGCCAGCGGCGAACGCGCGGCGATGGCGGTCGGCGCATCATTGTGGGGCTTTTACAACCAGATCGGTGAATTCGGTTCGAACGTGACCAAGCCGGAGTTCCTCGGGTGCCAATACAATTACCGGCATCTGCAGTGGATGCCGGGCAGTCCGGTATTCGATCGCACTCGCGCCAGCGGCCTCAGGGTGGCGGATTGGCAGGATGTCATCCTGGTCAACATGCTCGGCAAGCGCTTTTATGACGAGACCGGAGGACAGTACATCGCCAACAACTACAACTCGCTCGATCCCTACATCCAGGGCAGCTATCTCAATGCCAAGAACCTCAAATGGAACCCCAATAATTTCTTGAATGCGGCGCTCGCGGGGATCGATGACGGCCACAATGGCGGCGGCCCGATATGGGCGATTTTCGACAGCGCCGCGGTCGAGCGCGAGCAATGGCGGCCAACGCCGCCCCATGTCGATATCGCTGCCGGTTTTTTCTTTAGTGCGAATAGACTGGCCGATCTCGCGGAGAAAATCGTCATGAAATACCAGCGCGTGCCGATGCCGCCGACGAACCTCGAGGACACTGTGGCGCGCTACAACGCCTTTGTAGCTTCGGGGGTCGACGAGGATTTTGGCAAGCCTCAACCGATATACAAAATCGCCAAGCCGCCGTTTTACGCCGCATGGGCGACGCCGGTCGTG
>JAFAOB010000300.1 GCA_019238055.1 Alphaproteobacteria bacterium | reverse complement strand
CAAGCTTTTGACGATCTTGATATCACCAATGCAGTTCGGTTCTCGGGACCGTCCACTTGCTCATCTGCTCTTCGAATTGCCGGGTGATCGCCGCCGCATCGCTGTCATTGGAAATCACATAGGGCGTGATGAACACCAGCAGCTCGGTCCGCGTCTTGCTCAACATCTGGCTGCGGAACAACAGCCCGAGCCCCGGGATGTCCTTGAGATAAGGGACGCCGCTGTTGTTGTCCTGCCGGTTTTCGGCAATCATGCCGCCAATGACGACGGTCTGGCCGTCGCTCAAACTCAGCTGGGTCGAGACATTGCGGTTCTGGATCAGCGGGCTCGATATTCCGGGGGTTGAGTTTGGCAGTGCCTGGCTGACTTCCTGACTGACGGTCAGATCAATTCGGTTCCCCGAATGGACCACGGGGCGCACCGATAGCAGCACCCCGGTCTGAGTGTATTGGATCGCTTGCAGAATGCCGGATGTACCGGCGTTTTGGGCCACATTTGTCGTGGTCTGACCGGTGATGACCGGCACCTGAGTCCCAACCTGGATGTTTGCGGCTTGACCGCTTTCCGCCAGTACGCGCGGCGTCGACAATACGCTCAATCCATTGTTCTGCGCCAGTGCGTTGAGCACGGCATAAACCGCGCCAAGGTTGCTGAGGATCGTATAGTTGAACCCGGTGGCGCCGACCGGCAGCCCTACCCCTGAGCTGGAGCCGCCGCCGGCGCCACCGGGCAGCGGCGGCGTCAATACATTCCCACCGGTCCCAAAGGCTTGGGTGCGGGTAGCGCCAAAAGGAGTGACCGCGGTCCATTCGATGCCGAGATTGTTTGCATCGTTGAGATCGACCTCGGCAACCGTGACCTCGATCAGCGCCTCGCGCGGCGCTTTGTCGAGCGCCTGAAGCAACGGGCGGATGCGATCATAATCTTGTGCTGATCCGATCAGGATCAGCGCGTTGCGGGGGGAATCAATGACGACGCGCGGTCCGGTTGGTCCTCTGGTCCCGGCCCCAGGTGGCGTTGTCGGATTGCTTAAGGGCTCGACCGCAGCCGATGGTGTGGGAGGCGGGCTCGGCATTTGCGCCGGGCTCAGCCCCGGACCCGCCCCCGAAGAGGACGAGATCGGCGCGCCTGATGATGTTGCCGGACCCCCCGCACCGAGGCTCGCCAGCGGCTGGGTTCGCCCGGCCTGCTCGAGTTGCGCCTCCGCCGGAGCCGAAACCGCAGCTTGCCCGCCGAGCACCGCCTGAACCGTGGCGCCGATGCTCGCCGCCGTCGTATTCTGAACAAAGTAGACAAAGATGTCGTGCGTCGGGTCCACCAGACCGGGCCGATCGAGGTCGCCTACCCACTGCCGCACATGGGTCAAGATTTTGGCATCGGCGGCAAAGATGATCAGCGAGTTGTTGGTCTCCACCGGCACGAGGCTAATCGCCCCACCCCCGCTGGTCGCCGAGGTGGAGCCGGAGGCGCTCGCGTCATAGCCTTCGGCCTTGAGGATCTGGACCAGCTTGGCGGCGAGATCACGCGCCGACCAATAGACGGGGCTGACGCGCAAGCTCGCGCGCCCGGCGAGCGGAGCCTGATCGAGGACCTGCACCGCCTGGATGGCCGCCTCGACGTTTTGCGGCAATCCAAAAATCATGATCGAACGGCCCGACGACGAAGCTGTCACTCTGATATTGGCGCCGTAGGCATTGGTCAGCCACTGCATCATATCGCCGGCGGATACCTGGTGCAGATCCACGACTTGAAAGATCGGACGCAACACCGTCGGCAGTTCGCGCAGCGCCCGGCCACGGATCACTTCCGGCATTTCTGCCAATAGTTTCTGATCGGTGACGACATGCAACACTTTGCCGTCCCAGGTGACCGCGACGCCATAATCGGCGAGAACGCTTTGCGTCATTGCAAACAATGCCTCGCCGGACAATGGAGCGCTGGTCCGTAGCGTCACCAGATCGTTGCGCGACGCAACGGTGGGCTCTATTGCGATATTGAGCTTCAGCGTTTTCGAGAAAACCTCGGTGACAAAGGCGGGCAACGGCACTTGCTCGAGGCTTAGCGCTTCGCCCGGTCCCGATATCGGCAACACTGGGCCAGCGGCTTGCGGCGTGGCCGATAGGGCGGCCAGCGGTGGCGGCGGACCGGGCGCCGCCTTTGACTGCCCGGCGGCCGGGCCGATCACCAGCGGCCCGCCGAGGGCATCCGGCCTCGTTGACGTGCCGGCAATGGTGGGCGTCGTCTCCAATGCCTGTGGCGGGGTCGGCGGCTGGGCACAGGTCGATAGCGCCGCCGAAGCGCAGGCCGCCGCGATCCGCAGAAGTGCTGCAAGGGCACGCATCGGCTATTCTTTGGCGCCGAACAGCCGGTACATCGTGCGAGCCGAGGGCTGCTTGCCGCTTTGTGTCGTTATGCTGTCCGGGGTCAACGCGACAATGACACTGCTGTCTGGGAGGCGGTCGCCGACGCGCAGATCGTCGATCTGCGCTGTCGGGGCTGAGCCCTTGGCGATCAATGCAACGCTTTCGGTGCTGCGTTTGGCGATGCCGGCAAGGCGCCAGCTCGGCGGCGTGGGATTGACCGGCATCTGCGGCTGAATACCGGTTCCGGCCGCGTCGCTGCGGTTCCACGGACGGCCGGCAGTGATGACAGCAAGGTCTCTCGCCGGATCTGCGGGCCGCAGCCGCGGCAGCGACCAGCGGGTCGGCGGCAGTGGAGGCGGTTGCGGGACAATGATGTCGCCGGCGTTCCACCCCAAAACCACAGCGCAGGCAAAGATAAACCCCGCGGGGATACCGGCGCGCATCAGGCTTCCGCGCGTCAATAATGATTGCATCATCGCATGGTCGACCGGTTGAAGCGGACGATGCGCGCATAGGCGATCAGCGTCATCTCGAGCGAGGCAACAGGGTGCTGCTGAACATGCAGCCGATCGATGATCAGCAAATGCGGTTCGCGCTCGATCCGATCGAGAAACTGCATCAGCACCGTGTCGGTCGGCAGGGCGCCGATTGCGGCGATCACTTGGCGAAGATCCGGCGCCAGCCCTTTTGGTGTGGTCAGCTCGATCGAGACCCGGATTCGGTCGAGCCCGGCCTGGCGTCCGTTGGCGGTCACCCAATCCTGGAGATCGGCGCGCGCCACCCCGTCGCTGTCGGCCGGCCACAGCCTTTTTTCGAGGGCCGCGCGCATTGCGGCGCTGGCCGCGGCGCGCGCCGGCCAATCCTTGTCGTCGCGATCCGTTGCGATCCGTTGCAGATGCTGATTTTCTTCGACATAGGCGCGGCGCGCTGCATCATTCGCATCGGCGAGCAACAACAGACCATACCCGGCCACCAGCACAGCGATGGCCATCAACCCCGCCGAGGCCCGCCGATTTTGCTTCAATTCGGCGAGAAAACCGGAGGCCAAGCCAAACAAGCCGGTCCGCTCCGGCGGGGAATTCTCCGGCGCGGTCATTTGGGGTCGACCGTCAACCGGATGCGCAGCGAATTGTCGCCGCCGGCGCGTTCGGCCGCGACATTCTTGAAGCCATCGATCTTTTCAAGCGACTGAACAAAGTAGAGCGCGTCGAGCGGGTGGTCGGCCGCGACCGTCATTTCGAGCTGACCGTGCTCCCAGGTCCACTCGGTCAGGTGGGTTTCATTCTTCGGCAGGATCTCGGTCACTCGCGCGAACAAGGCGAGTTGCCCGGGATAGCGATCGAGGCCTTGCAATGTGCGGATGACTGCCGCGTTCTCGAGAGCGGCGGAACGTGCGCGCCGGGTGGGCATGCTCGCGCTCGCCACCGCCGAGCCTTCCATCGCCACCGCCGATAACGCGCGGTCGAGCCGCAGCCATGCGGCGCCGAGATAGCCGTATGCGATCAGCAACATTGCCGCAGCGACCGCGGCAACAAGCCGAAAGTCGACGCGGCCGACATCGAATCCGGCGCTATTGCGCGCACGGGTCCACGGACGATCGAGCCAATCGAGGCGCACTGGTGCATGCGGCGCCGGTGCAATGCGATCAGCGGTGATCGAGGCGCCGCGTTGGAACAATGTCCAAGCGCGCGCATCGGGTGCGGTCGGCCACCATCGACTGGCTGCGAGACTTCCGCCGGTCCAGCTTTGAGCCTCGACCCCCTCGACGGATTCGATCAGGCGGACACCCTCTGTGGCTCGGGGGCGCAACGCGGTCTCGGGCAGCACCGAAATCCGTGCGAGATCGACACCGACGGTCTCAGCCGCTTGCTGCGCCGCGCGCTGATCCCAAAGCCACACGCTGACGAACTGGGCGCCGAGATCATGGTGCGATCCGGTTTCGGCAAACGGCGACAGCCGCTTTATCTGCAGAGCCAGCGCCTCGAGCTGGCGCCCGCCCGCCGCGTTCGGCACCAGTGGAACCCGAAAAAAGCGGCACAGCCCGCGTGAAACAACCCAATAGCGCCGCCCCCGTCTTCCGCTCGGTTGTTGCACGTCGTCGGTCTCTTGAACATAGAGCCGCGGCGGCGCCGAAAGGCGCGACCACAAGGCCGACACGTTCGGCAGCAGCGGGCGATGCGAATGCGGATCGAGCCTCAATTTGCGCTGCCGGTAAATGACGGTTCGTTGTCGCGGCGATAACCGAGGCGCGTCACCATAAGCGGCGCGGTATCCGTGCCGCCGATAAAACTGAACGTGATCCGATACAACGCAACCTTGAAAATTCCGCGACCCGCCGGATAGCGGCTCGACTGGTGGATCTCGCCGACTAATTGCGAGCTCCAGGCAATTCGATAGGTCCCGAGATCGAAGGTTCCTTGCGGGGTCGCCATAGGGTTGATCGCAGTCGCGATTTCAAGCGCGTTCATATGGCGGTCATAGGAATTGGCCGCCTGCTCGACCCTGCCGGCCCCGTTCAGCTGACCTGACAAGAAGCCCGAAAAAACCACCACCGCGCTCGCCAAAATGACCAGCGCGACAATCGTCTCGATCAGCGTAAAGCCCGCGCGTGCTTGTATCCGATCAGCGGGCATCGACGACACGCGGCCGACACAGTGGCGGGGCCAGCACGTAATGCAGCGACAGTGGCGGCAGCGAGAAGATCACCTCGCCTCCATCGCAGGCGCCGGTAAAATGATAAAGGATTGGCTTTGGTACTGTAACGGTCCAGTTGCGCGGCAGGTCGAGCGCGAGTTTCTGCGCATGTTCGAGCGGAGCCTCGCCCGGCGTGCCGGCGGGGATGTCGGGAACCGCAGCCGATGGGTTCTCGAGTACCCCGGCCTGACCGGCATTGCGCACCCGTTCCGGCAATTCCAACAGCTGGCGTTCGAGGTCCTGGCGCTCGAATGCCAACCGCACCCGGCCATAGAGTCGAACAAATTGGGGAGCCGCGATCGCCAGCAAGGCTGCGATCAAGGCCAATACCACCATCACCTCGACCAGCGTAAAGCCACAGCCGCTTTCACCCTTTCGGCAGGAGGCCGATGCCCTTATTCGTGCCATCAGCCGCAGGCCTGCCTTCCGCGCCATAGCTGAAAAGGGCGTAGGGCGGGTTGCCGGTGCCCAAAAAGGAATAGTTGAACGGGTGACCCCAGGCGTCGTTGGGAAGCGCATCCTCAAGATAGGGTCCGCGCCAACGGGCGCGCAGCTCCGGATCGGCGGGAGCGTTGGTCAGCAAAGCGAGCCCCTCATCGGTGGTCGGATAGCGTCCGATGTCGAGCCTCAAGGTGTCGAGTGCCGTCCGCAGCTCACGGATCTGGGTTTCGGTCGTTGTCACCTTCGAGCTGTCGAGCCGCTCCAGCAGCCGCGGTCCGACAAGGCCCGCCAATAAACCGATGATAACGAGCACGATCAGCAGCTCGAGCAGCGTGAAGCCGGCGCTTGCCCGTGCGATTCGCCGCTCGTCCGACTGGCGCCACGACACCGTCATATTCAGCACTGGAAAAACCCACCCGCCTGCGCCGGCTCTGCTCGCGGACAACGCGATGACAGAGCCGCAGGATTGCTTTCTATTAAGGTTAATAGGCGGTTTGCGAAAAAGGTCAACCGGCTCGCGCTGGTGCCCGCTATGGTTTCGCAACCGATGCGGGAATGCTGGACGGGATGGATGAGAGCATAGCCTTTTCGACCGGTGAGCGTGAAACGTCGCCGTCACAGTTGCCGATCGGTCAGATTCTGTTGGCCCGCGGTTTTATCAGCGCCGGTGATCTCGAACGCGGATTGGCGTTTCAGACGCAATTCGGCGGGCGGCTTGGCGCGGTGCTGGTTCGAATCGGGGCGTTGTCGGAGAGCAACCTGCTCATGGCATTATCCGACCAACTCGGTCTGCCGATCCTGGCCTCCAACGAGCTGCCGGCCGACGCCGCCCCGATCCTCACTGTAATCGAGCGCTCGGGCCAAATACCCGAGTGGTGGCTCGATCAGGAGGCGGTCGTCTGGGAGAACGCGGCTGATGGCGCGATCTGCTGCGCCGCCCGCGACCCGCTGTCCCCGAGTCTTGCCGAAGCGGTCGAGCTCGCGTTTGCCGGACAGCAAATCCAGTGGTGGCTGGTGCTGAACCAGGATCTCGACCGGGTGCTCGACAATGTCGAACAGGCGCTGCACCAGCAGCGCCACAATGCTTCGGACGAAATCAGCCATCTCCGCCATCTCGCCGAGGAGGCGCCGGTCGTCGAACTGGTCAGCAACACCCTGTCACAGGCGCTCGGCGAGCGGGCGTCCGACATCCATGTCGAGCCGGAGGAACGGCGCTTCCGCATCCGGTACCGCATCGATGGCGTGCTGCACACCCGTCTCGACCTGCCGAGCGAGCGCTTTGATGCGGTCAGCTCACGGATCAAGTTGTTGGCAGGAATGGATATCGCCGAGCGCCGGCTGCCGCAGGACGGGCGTACGACGCAGCGCATCAACGGCCAGCAGATCGATATCCGCGTATCGGCGCTGCCTGGGACCTGGGGGGAATCGCTGGTCTTGCGGCTTCTTCCAAAGGAGCGGCAACAGCTGCAGCTCGAAACGCTTGGCATGGAGATCGATCACCGGCGAGCCTTCACCACGGCGATCGAGGAGCCCAATGGAATCGTGCTGGTCACCGGGCCGACCGGCTCCGGCAAGTCGACCACGCTCTATGCTGCGCTCGAGGCCATCAACGACGGCAAGAAGAAGATCATCACGGCCGAGGATCCGGTCGAATACGACATCGTCGGGGTCAACCAGGTCCAAATCCATGCCGAGATCGGCTACAGCTTTGCCCGCGCGCTGCGCTCGATCCTGCGCCAGGACCCCGACATTATTATGATCGGCGAGATTCGCGATCTCGAAACCGCGCAGATCGCGGTACAGGCGTCGCTGACAGGGCATCTGGTGTTCTCGACCCTGCACACCAACGATGCCGTCTCCGCTTTCACCTGCCTTGTCGATATGGGGGTCGAGCCGTTCCTGATCGCGGCATCGCTGCGCATGGTCGTCGCCCAGCGGCTCGTCCGCCGGCTGTGCTCGCGCTGCGCTGCCGCAGCCGAGCCCCCTTCCGATCAGATCCTGGCCGAACTGCGGCCGGCAATCGCGCTCGACCGGCTGAACCAGGCGCATTGGCGGCGCAGCATCGGCTGCGCCGAATGCCAAAACACCGGCTACAAGGGCCGCCTCGGCATCTACGAGCTGGTCGAGGTGATCGAACCGCTGCAGGAGGCGATCCTGCGCCGGGGAACAGCGCGCGAGGCGACCGATATTGCCCGCCATGCCGGCGCCCGCTCGCTGCGTCAGGACGGGCTGCTGAAAGCGGCGTCCGGTATCACCAGCGTCGATGAGATCATGCGCGTGACCGGTCTCAAAATCGCGGATTAGCGGTGGGCGGCGACGCGCGGCCTCTCACCCCAGCCCTCTCCCCGCCCACGGGGCGAGGGAGGGGCCGGCGCCGAAGGCGCGGGAGGGCGCGGGGCGGGGAACAAGGGGCTGCCGCAGCCGGGTTTACGATTGTCGAAATCCTCGTCGTATTGATCATCGTGGCGGCGATCAGCGGTGTCCTGTTATTCGCATTTGAGCGCGTGCTCGACATTCGGGTCCGCCTCGCGGCCTTCCTCGAAGGCACCGACGTGCCGACATTGATTGCCGGCTGGTTCCGCGATTCGGTGGAAGGATTGCTTCCCGACGCAAAGGGAGGCGCTGATCAATTTATCGGTGATGCGAAGGGGTTCAGCGGGTTGTCGGTGGCGCCGATCGACGGCATGCCGGGGGTGCCGATCCGGATCGGCTGGGCGCTCGATTTCGATGCCGCCGCCGGGCGCACCTATCTGCGCTATCGCACTGGCGACGCCGGGCTGCTGACCGCGGCTTCGTGGCCGGGCGATCTCGGCAGCCTCAGCTATTGCGGTCCCGATCTCATCTGCGGCGACCGCTGGCCGCCGCCGGATGTCAGGGCGGCGGAACTGCCGGCGCTGATCCGTCTCGATGCGGTCAAGGGCACCCAATTCTGGCCAATCCTCGCGGCGCCACAGGCCGACCGCGACCCGCTCGCGAAAATTCCGAACTTTGGCGCGCCGCCGCGATGATGCCAAAGGCCTGCTGCGCTGCTGCGCTAATCCGGCCCTATCCGTGCGCGAGCGGCGGGAGCGAGCGCGACCCGCGGACCCTTTCCAGCATGCACAGCAGCGCCGAGAAGCGGCGTCGGGCTCCGGCCTGGGAACACCCGCTCGCGCAGCAGCAAGGGTTTGTCCTGGTCGCGACACTCTGGTTCGTGGCCTTGCTCGCCCTGGTCGCGGTCATCATCGGGGGATGGGTCGAGCGCAGCCTCGGCCGGGCGACAGCACTGCAGGACCGCATCACCGCGCGCAGCGAAATGATCGGCGCCGTCAACCAAATCACCTTTTTGATGCTGACCAGTTATTTCAGCCCACGCGGGCTGGAGATTCTGACGCGTGAGGATCTTGCCGGTGCTTCGCCGATGGATGTGTTCGGGTTTACCCCGCGCGACGCGAGCCAGTTCATCGGCCTCGACGATCGCCCATATCGCTTGGGCGATGTAATTATCCGCCTTCAGGATGATCACGGTCTCTATAAATTGAATTTCGCGGACCTCGACACCCTGGGCCGCCTATTGGCGGAATATGGCGTTTCCGACGAGGACAGCGCTGTCCTCGATGATCGCCTGCTCGACTACATCGACAAATCGCCGTTGATGCGGCTCAATGGTGCCAACACTGATAGCTACCTCCGTGCCGGCCAGCCGCTGCCTCGAAACAACCCGCTGTTGACCCCGTGGGAAGCCTATCGTGTACTCGGCTGGGACGATTACCCGAAGTTATGGAATAGTCCCACACCATTCCCCGAGGTTGCGACGGTGCGCGACATTGGCGGCCTCAACCCAAACACCGCACCCGCCGCGGTGCTGCGTTCAATCTCCGGTCTCGACGAGCGTGCAATCGAACGATTGCTCGATTACCGTGCCAACCAATGGATCTTGAACGAACTCGATCTCGAGCGCGCAACCGGCGTGGCGCTGCCGGTCAGCCTCGCGCAATTTTCTTTCTTCCCGGCGAATAGCCTGCGCTTGGCACTGTTGTCGTCGCGCAATCCGCTCACTCAAATCCTCGAGATCCGGCTCAACCCCCTCGGACCACGTCCGTATCGCGTCGATTATCGGGTCGAGCGTCCGCAAACCGCCGCCGAACGCGCTGTTCTCGACCGCACGGATATTCCCACCCTCCCTTTGCCGGGTGATATACCATTCTCTGAGCAGGGATCCGGGAGCGCGGCTTCCCGCAGCGTGGAGTGAAACTGCTTTTCTGGGCTTGCTCGATTCGTTCGAATGGTTCTGTGAGACGGAGGACAAGAGGGCCTAGTTCGTGCTCTTGTCGATAAATAGCCCGGACTTCGCGCCGGACAGTTCGCCGGTTTGGTGTCGCAGTAGCAATATTGGTCTGGAGGACCCCGAGCCCCAGAACGCCGCGTCCGCCAATTGACGCGCTGCGAATTTGCTTTCTGAGCGTTGGTTGCCCGGTCATTAAGTCGCGATCGGGTCGTCGGCAGCGGTGGGCTCCGCCGTGCCGGCAGGCAGGTCTTTATTTAATTTAACGTTTTAGCTTTCGGCGCGGAGTTTCGAGGTCGCATCTTCGAAAGAGGATGAGCCAATCAGAGATGAGCCCTCGTCCCGAGGCACCCGGTAATCTTCGCTCCA
>JAFAOB010000174.1 GCA_019238055.1 Alphaproteobacteria bacterium | reverse complement strand
TTTTGCGGCGTGGCGCGGGCTTCGACCAATGCCGGGTCGATCGCGGCGCGCCGCCCCCAGCGAAAAGCGTCACGATTAAAATCGACCGCAACGCCGTTCAGTTCGATCGCACGCTCGATCACCTCCGCCGACAACGGCACCAGCCCGCGCTGATAGGCGTAGCCGAGCATGAACAGGTTGCTGGTGAACGAATCACCAAGAAGGCCAGTGGCGAGACGGGTCGCATCGAGGAACTCGCTGTTTTCGGGGCCGGTCGCCGTGGCGATGGCGCGTTTCATTGCATCGCTTGGAAAAGCGAGATCGGGATTGCGGGTGAAATCGCCGGTCATCGTCTCATGGCTGTTGACGACGGCATGGCTGTAACCCGGTTCGAGCTTGGCCAATGCATCGGCGCTTGCCGATACGACGAGATCGCAGCCAAGCAACAGTTCGGCGTTGCCGGCCGCGATTCGCACCGCATGGATCTGGTCCGGTCTTTCGGCGATCCGCACATGGCTGTAGACCGCACCGCCCTTTTGGGCGAGCCCGGTCATATCGAGCACGGTGCAGCCCTTGCCTTCGAGATGCGCGGCCATACCGAGCAGCGCGCCGATTGTCACGACGCCGGTGCCGCCGACCCCGGTAACGAGTATTCCATAGACCCGGTCGAGTGCGGGCTGCGCCGGTTCGGGCAAGGGCGGAAGTTCGGCTTCGCCGAGTTGAGCAGGCGTACGCCTTTTGAGCCCACCGCCATGCACGGTGACAAAGCTCGGGCAAAAGCCTTCAACGCAGGAGTAATCCTTGTTGCAGCTCGATTGATCAATTGCCCGCTTGCGTCCGAACTCGGTTTCGACCGGCACGACCGACACGCAATTTGAGGTCTTGGAGCAGTCGCCGCAGCCCTCGCAAACCAAATCGTTGATAAAGACGCGCTTGGCCGGATCGGGAAAGCGGCCGCGTTTACGGCGGCGCCGCTTTTCCGCCGCACAAGTCTGATCGTAAACAATGACCGTCACGCCGGTAATCTCGCGCAATTCGCGCTGCACAGCGTCAAGATCGTCGCGATGGCGGACTGTTATACCGGGAGCAAAGTCGGTGTTCGGCGGATATTTGTCGGGTTCGTCAGTAACGACGACAATGCGCTTGACGCCTTCGGCAGCGAGTTGCCGGGTCAGCGCCGGTACAGTCAGACCGCTGTCGATCGGCTGGCCGCCGGTCATCGCGACGGCGTCGTTGAATAACAGCTTATAAGTGATGTTGACCTTGGCGGCGAGCGCTGCGCGAATCGCCAAAATCCCGGAATGGGTATAGGTGCCATCACCGAGATTGGCGAAAATATGCGGCGTCTCGGTAAAGGGCGCCTGGCCGATCCATGGCACCCCTTCGCCGCCCATCTGGGTGAAGGTGGCAGTCGAGCGATCCATGAATTGCGCCAGGTAATGGCAGCCGATGCCGGCGACGGCGCGGCTCCCCTCCGGGATTTTGGTCGAGCTGTTATGCGGGCAGCCCGAGCAGAAATACGGGGGGCGCGCAAACGGCACCACATTGCCGCCCAACTGGCGCTCCTTGGCCTCGAGAAAGGCAAGGCGCTCCTGGATCCGTGGCGAGGTGTAAAATCGTGCGACGCGCTGCGCGATGACCCGCGCAATCATCGCCGGCGTCAACTCCCCGGTCGAGGGCAGGATCCAATTGCGGTTCTCGTCAAATTTGCCGATAACCCGGGGACGGACATCTTCGCGCCAATTGTAGAGCTGCTCCTTAAACTGGTTTTCGATGACGGCGCGTTTCTCTTCGACAACCAGGATTTCTTCGAGTCCCTCGGCGAAATGACGGATGCCTCCGCGTTCGAGCGGCCACGACATTCCGACTTTGTAAAGTCGAAAGCCAATCTCGGCGGCGTGTTGATCGTCGATACCGAGATCGTCGAGCGCCTGACGCACGTCGAGATAGGACTTCCCGGTGGTGACGATGCCAAAGCGCGGGCGCGGACTATCGATGACGATACGGTCGAGGTGGTTTGCGCCAGCAAAGGCGAGTGCCGCATAGAGCTTGTATTTGTGCAGGCGATATTCTTGCTCGAGCGGTTGGTCGGGCCAGCGAATATTGAGCCCGCCCGGCGGCATCTCGAAATCTTGCGGCAAGACGATGCGGACGCGCTCGGGGTCGAGCTCGACCGAAGCTGAACTGTCCATCGTCTCGGCGATCGTCTTGAGCGCGATCCAGCAACCGGAGTAGCGCGACATCGCCCAGCCATAAAGACCATAGTCGAGAATTTCCTGCACCCCGGACGGGTTCAGCACCGGAACGCACGCATCCATAAAGGCATATTCGGATTGGTGCGGCAGGGTCGAGGATTTGCAGGTGTGATCGTCTCCGGCGAGCAGCAGCACACCGCCCTTAGCCGAGGAGCCGGCGGCGTTGCCGTGCTTTAATGCGTCGCCGCTGCGGTCAATCCCCGGGCCCTTTGCGTACCACATGGCAAAGACGCCGTCATATTTGGCGCCTGGAAATAGATTGAGCTGCTGGCTGCCCCACACTGCGGTGACGCCGAGTTCTTCGTTAATCGCCGGCTGAAATCGAATGTGGTTTTTCTCGATAAACCGCTTTGCGCTCCACAATGCCTGATCGAAGCCGCCCAGTGGCGATCCGCGATAGCCGGAAATAAAACAAGCCGTGTTAAGCCCGGCAGCGGCGTCGCGCTGCCGTTGGGTGATTGGCAGCCGCACGAGAGCCTGGGTTCCAGTCAGATAGACACGCCCTTTGTCGAGAACATATTTGTCATCGAGTGTGACCGCCGCCAGCGCCATCGCGACCTCCCGCAAACCCCCGCTGTTTCTGGTATAAGACGTAGTTGGCCGCTGCGGGTTCCTCAATGAGCGAAACAACCCAATCGCGAAAAGGAAAGGAGCTGCCATCCTAAGGCGAGCGAGCGATGTTAAGTGATACGCGTCCGCCGCCCGGAGACATGATCGATCGCATTAACCCCTACAGATTGCTGATTGCGGCGGTGTTGGGGCAGGGTGTAATGCTTACTTTAACATCCCATAATGGATTTTTGGGGTGCACTCCCCATAACAGATTTTTGGGCTGCCACATGTCCCAATCAGCGCTGATCCGCGACCCGCCCGCCGAGCCATTGCCCGCCGAGCCATTGATTGCCGCGTTGCGGCAACTTTTTGGCGACCGCCTGTCGACATCAGCGGCGGTATGCGCGCAGCACGGCAAAGACGAATCCTACCACCAGGCGCACGCACCCGACGCCGTCGTCTTTCCCGACAGCACCGTCGAGGTCGTCGCAATCGTCAATCTCTGCGCCGAACACAAAGCCCCGATCATTCCCTTCGGCACCGGCACCTCGCTCGAGGGTCATGTCGCCGCTCTCCGGGGCGGGATCTGCATCGACATGAGCCGGATGAACCGCATCCTGAGAGTGAGCACCGGGGATCTCGACGTCACCGTTGAGGCCGGGGTCACGCGCAAGCAGCTCAATGAATATCTGCGCGACACCGGCCTGTTTTTTCCGATTGATCCTGGTGCCGACGCTTCGCTCGGCGGCATGGCGGCAACCCGCGCCTCGGGCACCAATGCGGTCCGCTATGGAACAATGCGCGAGAACGTGTTGGCCCTAACCGTCGTGCTCGCCGACGGGCGCATTATTCGGACCGCCCGCCGGGCGCGCAAATCCGCCGCCGGCTATGATTTGACGCGGCTTTTTGTTGGTTCGGAGGGAACGCTTGGCGTCATCACCGAGCTGACGTTGCGGCTCTACGGCATCCCTGAGGCTGTCTCGGCCGCGGTTTGCCCATTCCCGAGTTTGGAGGATGCGGTCAATACCGTGATCGCGACGATCCAAGGAGGGGTGCCGGTGGCGCGAATCGAATTGCTTGATGAGGCCCAGATCGCGGCCATTAACAAATACTCAAAGCTCAATCATAAAGTGGCACCGACACTGTTTTTTGAATTCCACGGCTCGCCGTCCGGGGTTGCCGAACAATCCGAGACCGTTAAAGCAATTGCCGCCGATTATGGGGGCGAAGATTTTCGCTGGGCGACGACGGCCGAGGAACGCTCGCGATTGTGGCAGGCGCGGCACGATGCCTATTACGCCGCCCTAGCGTTGCGACCGGGTTCGAAAGGCTGGGCCACCGATGTGTGTGTGCCGATCTCCCGGCTGGCTGAATGTATTCGTGAGACGAAACAGGATCTGGCACAATCTTCGATCCCGTCTGCGCTGGTTGGACATGTCGGTGATGGTAATTTCCATCTCGTTTTCATGATCGATCCCAATCGTCCCGAAGAAATTGCCGAAGCCGGTCGGCTCAACGAACGGATGGTTACTCGCGCCTTAGCAGTGGAGGGAACCTGCACCGGAGAGCACGGAGTGGGTTATGGTAAGATAGATTTCCTGATAGCCGAGCACGGCGATGCGATCAGCGTGATGCGCATGATCAAGCGCGCGCTTGATCCCAACAATCTTCTAAACCCAGGCAAAATCCTCCGGGTCTGACAAGTCGCGGCTGGTTACCGACAGCTGGTGGAACTGAAAAACGGCTTCACTGTTTACTTGGCGGTAGGTATTATCGCTGCTACGATACACACTCAGGCTCCGGGATCGCGCCTAGCATCAGAGGCGAGCGCGATAGCGGTAATAAACCTACGATTTGTGTTTCTGTCTTGCCGCGGTGTTGAGCGCCCAGCGACCTAAGCTGGATAAGCTAACCGTACACTAGACCAAATACAAGACTTCCAGGCAAAGGTTCATGTTATGGAAAAAACGAGCAAACGGGGGAAAATTCCTCAGCAAGATTGGCCATCGATTATTTCGCGCTATGAAGCAGGCGAGACCCTAGCAAGTATTGCGCGCACCTATGACTGCTCGCCGCCGGCGATCAGTTATATTGTCAGCCGGACGCGGGCGCGCGGCGCACCCGCAGATGGGGCGGGGCACAAGGCCGACGTGCTCACCGCGGCCGAGCCCCAATTGGTCAAGGCGCAAGGTTCATTGCCTATCGATGACATAGCCGATGCCGCATCGATGCATGCCGAGGCCGCTGAGGCAAAGGCGCCGACCCCTGTTGAGGCGAACACGCCAGCATCAGCTGATGCAAAAACGCCATCGCCGGGTGAGTCGAAGACGCAGGTGCCGGTCGAGGGAAAGACGCCAGCGCTGATTGAGGCAATGCCGTCAGCGTCGGCCCAAGAGGTCCAATCGGATGTTGCCGAGAGATCAGCAGACACGCCAAACCCGGCCGACCAGGAGGGGGCGGCCATTCAGTCATCTTCGCTTCATCCGATGCCAGCAGATCCAGTTGTAAAGGACGATAGGACAGTGCAGCGCAATAACGAGGCCTCGCGCGACACCCGTTCGGCGGCTGTCGAAGAAACCAGGGGCACCAACTCAGTGATGCGCACACCCGAGTCTACTGCCGGCTCCCTAACCGGGGAGAAGCGCACACTTCGTCTGTCCTTGCCGCAAGGCAATGGCGCTGCTCCTGCTTCCGCTCCCGCCCATACAACAGCCCCTCAGAACATGCTGGGCAGCCATCCCACTGCTCAGCATGCCACCGCTTTTGGCCATGTCCCCGATGGCCGCCCTGGGCCGCATCCGCAGGGCGGGCAACCGGGTTCGTCACCGCCGCCGCGCCAACGCCCACTACCGTCTCAACCCTATGCTTCCCCGAACTCCTTTGGGGCGATCCGTGGCCCGGCAGGAGCACCCGAGCAGTCGCTCAAAGCCCGCGACAATGGCGGCTTTATCGACCATGCCCTGCGCGAGCGGATCAATGAAGATATAGCCGCCTTTCTCGCCGCCTTCGATGCGGCACTCGATCACGACACACCTGAAAGCCGAACCGGACTGCGCGAAGCCACCGACCGGCTGTTGCGCGCTGGGGCCCGCACACGAATCGAGCTGGAGCGGCTCGAAGCGCGTATTCCCTTACAGTCGCGCGAGGCTAGCCCGCGGTCGTTTCCGGCCTTCCGGCCGCGTTGAACAGACTGAATAGGGCGAACGCGCCACGCGCCATCGTGTGGCTGTGGCCCGTGGCTCGTTTTTTCGGTTCTGTAGCCGATCGCCGACTGGCTGCTATCCCTGATTGGAGCCAAGGGTAATGCCGATATACTGTGTGACCCCGTTGTGATTGAGCAGCAATAGCGCCGTCTTTTTATGAGAATGGGCTACCTCTCTCAATTTGGTCGCCGCCTCCTCTGGCGTATGCACCGGCTGCTG
>JAFAOB010000025.1 GCA_019238055.1 Alphaproteobacteria bacterium | reverse complement strand
GTGCCGCGCCATAGCCATGCGTATTCGTCGATTGCTGGTCGAGATCGGAATAGGGGCCACCGCTCAGAAAATCGGTAATCGGATTGCCATCTCGTCCGATCGCATAAACGCCGGGGCTGACGCATAGAAAGCCAGAGCCGTCATTGCACGGCGTCGCATCAGGTACATTACCATTTGCCACTTTCTGCAGCAGGTACTCGGCATATACATTACCCTGTAAGGAGGTATTATCGGAGATTTGATAACTGGTGGTCAGATTGACCTGCGTATACTGATTGATGATCAGATTGGGGGCAGTGAATTGTGCGGCCGGATCCACCGCCAAGAGCTGGACCGGAGAGGTTCCGGGTCCGTTAAGGCGGTTATTGGCGGCTATGACATTGACATGGAATTCGCCACGATCGCCGCGCCAGCCGATATCGGCATAAAGGTTGGCGAGATCGGAGGATTGCAGATCGCGCCAGCCGCCCTCGTGCAAGCCGTTGACGACGAGATAGGCGGCGGTGTTGCCGGTCTGCACGCCGGCCTGCGCTTCACCCTGGTACAGGTCGAACGAGCCGCCGAGAGCGTCGACCTCGGCGCCGTGATAGGTAAACCCATTCTTCATCTGCACCGCAAGCGCACCGCCGAGCGCGTTCAAACCAAAGACTGGATTCGATCCCAGCAGGTCCATGCGATCGATCGCGATGCTCGGGAGCAAATCCCAATTGACGGTGTCGCCAAAAGGCGAGTTGAAGCGGGCACCGTTGACGTAAACCGCAAGCCCTTGCGGCGTGCCCTGCAGCGGCGAGGCCTGAAACCCATGATAGAACAGGCTCGGTTGGAATGGGTTGCCGGCGGCCTGGTCGAGCGTCACTCCCGGCACTTGGTCGTTCAGCGCGCGCAGGGCATTGGGGTAACCGGCGCGGCTGATGTCCTGAGGATTAAGAACATAATTCTCTGCCGGCACCTTGTTGCGATCCACGCCGGATCCGAGCAGCGGCGTCGCGGCAACGATCTCGACTGTCGGCAAAGTGATCGTCTGGTCCGCCGGAGCCGGCGCGCCAGCCGGCGACTGCTGCGCTGCCGCCGAACCGGATACGATCATCAGCACCGCCGTGGCCGCGCTCAGTGTGAGTCTTTGATCAGTCATTCGCGGCATCCCTCCCACCGCTTGCCGAATGAACCCAATTGAACGACAGATCCGGCACAGATGCTTTCTAAACGCGCTGACGGAACTGGTGGCAGGCTTCTTTCGTCCGCCCACGTCGGCTAAAATCTCCCAGGATAAAGGATAATCGGCAACGCCCTTTAGTTCGTGGATCAATGCCCTTTGGTTCGCGGATGGGGATTTTGGTGAGGAGGCAATGATGAAGCTTTACGGATACTTCCGGTCCTCAGCGGCGTTCCGCGTTCGCATCGCGCTCAACCTGAAAGGCCTCTCCTACGACCAGGTTTCGATTCACCTGCGGCGCAATGACCAGGCCAAGCCGGAATATCGCGGTGTCAACCCGCAGGGTCTGGTGCCGGCGCTCGAGATCGACGGACACACGCTGATCCAGTCGCTGGCGATCATCGAATATCTCGATGAAACCCATCCCGAGCCACCGCTGCTACCATCGGCCTCGGCAGACCGGGCGCGGGTGCGGGCGCTGGCCGAGATCGTCGCTTGCGACATCCACCCGATCAACAATCTGCGGGTCTTGCGCTACTTGACCCACACCTATGGCCGCAACGAGGGCGACATCGGCGCCTGGTACAATCATTGGATCGATGCCGGTTTTCAGGCGCTGGAAGCGCTGCTCGCCGCCGATAAACGCACCGGTCTCTTCTGTCACGGCGACCGACCGGGGTTCGCCGACATCGCGCTCGTCCCGCAGGTCGTCAACGCCGAGCGCTACAAGCTCGGCATGTCACCCTATCCGACAATTGCGCGCATCTTCGCAGCTTGCATGAAGCTGCGGCCGTTTCAGGACGCGCATCCCGACAATCAGCCCGACCGCGAATCCTGACGGCTATTTCTTGCGCGCCTCGGAGACCATGCTCTTCAATGTGTCGAGATCAACTGCCCCCGGCACCACTTTGTCTCCGATAACGAATGCCGGCGTCCCATGGATATCGAGTGCGTCGGCAAGCTTCATATTGTCCTTTATCGTCCGCGTAATTTCCGGCGAGGCCATGTCGTGTTTGAGCTTGTCAACATCGAGCCCGACGGATGCGGCGATCCGGTAGACCGTATCGTCGGTGATGTTGCCGCGAGCCTCCATCATCGCGTCGTGAAAAGCATCGTATTTGCCCTGCCGTTGTGCGGCGAGGGCGGCATGAGCGGCGGTGACCGACACCGGCCCGAGGATCGGGAATTCCTTGTAAACGAGGCGTAGCCTTGGGTCCTGCTTCAGCATCGATTCGAGTGATGGCTCGACCTGCTTGCAGTAGGGGCAGCGGTAGTCGAAGAACTCGACGATCGCTACATCGCCCTGCGGATTGCCGCCGACCGGTGTCGACGGGTCGCTGAATACCTCCTTCTTGTATTCGGCCAAGGCTTGCGAAGCCTTGGCTTCATCATCTCGGTGCAGCTTTTCTTCGGCTTGGCGCAGCGCTGCGATCAGAACATCGGGGTGCTGCATCAAGTAGTCGTGGATGATCGATTCGATTTCCTGACGTTGCGGCGATGCGCTGGTATCGGCCACGGCGGCCGAACTCCAGCACCACGCCGCGGCAGCGAACCCGGCGACAACCACTAGGATTGCAGACCGCACAGCAACCGGCATCTTTATCAACTCCGTTCCCTGCAAAAAGGCGCTTGAACGGCCGCCACCCTCCGCCAGCAAGTTAGCAGCGTCAAGTTGCTTGGTCAGCATGGCAGCCGCCGGGCTGGCGGCGGGCATAGGCAGCGAGGAGCCGTCAGGCCAGAGCGGTATAGCGGCGGGTTACGGCGGCTCTGATCCGCGCCCGGCTCTCGACCGCATTGAGAGCCTGATCATTCTCGATCTCGGCAACTTCGGCAGCGAGGCCGTCATCTTTGATGTTCTCGCCGAGCCAACGCGAAAAATCATCGGCACGCAGATGATGCAGCCAAGTCTGGTCGTCGACGCCGTCAGCAATCTGCAGGAGCAGGTTCAGGTTTTGGGCGCGCAGGTTGAGGCGCTTGTCAGGGCCGCGAAAATAAAAGCTCGCGTCGGCGCCGAGGTCACCTTCGGCATATTTCTTCCGGTGGCGCAAATGCTCGGCATGTGGCCGGATCGTGCGGACATGCCAGGCCGACTTGGCACCGCGCTGCCAAAACAGGGCTTCGCCGCGCGCCAGCGGCCGCTCGTCCTCGTCTAGCTGCGGCATCGGATCTCCAACCCGCTCGCAAAACCTGTGAAGCACCTGCGCCGCTGCGTCACCGATCGCTAACACCTGCCGCACCGTCTCGAGCGCGGGCAGTGCGATGTGATCGGGCTGCCCGGTGACGAGGATGCTGGCAGTCAGCTCCTGCGGCATGGTGATCGGAGCAGCGCCGAGATCGGATGGCAACATGTGATGCGCCTCATCGATCAGCACCCGGTGCGGTCGAGCGATCTGCGCCCGCAATTTGGTCAGCTCCGGCAGTATTGCGGCGAAAAATTGCGGCCGCTCCGTGACTTCGATCCCGGTCAGGCTGACGACGACGCTGTCCCGGGGGCGCGCCAGCAATTCGAGCACTTCACCGACCCTCGGCGGTGTTTTAGGATCGCCGATAGTGACCGCGCCGGGAAATCCGGCAAAATCCCCCTCCGGGTCGATCACGCAGTATTGGAAGCCGCGCCCGGCGAGGCGTTCGAGAATACCGTTCGCGATTGTCGACTTGCTGCCGCCCGCCATCCCGGCGATCAGCAAGCCGCCGGCGTGAGGATGGAAATCAATGGCGGCGTTGCTTTCGCCAGCGGCACGCGATGGCGCGTGGTGGCTGCAACGGTCTCGGCGAGGTCGTTGGCGATCAGCTGCCGAATCAATTCGGCGACGCCCGCACCGCGCGCGCCGGAGGTCACGATGTCGGCGTCTTCCTTGACCATCGGCAGGGCGTTGGCGACAGCGACGGCGCAGCCGCAGGTGCGCAAAAAAGCGTGGTCGTTCTCTGCGTCGCCGATGCCGACGACATTGAGCGGCGACAGCTGTAGTCGTTCCAAGACTGCCGCCAAGCCGCTGGCTTTGTTGACGCCTGATGGCAACACCATCACGGCGCCCTTGTTGAAGATGATCTGCAGCTCGAGACCTAATTCATGGATCGCCTGCAGAACGAACTTTTCGTTCGGTTCCCAGGTGGCGACGATGCTGCGGCCGATCGAAAGCGGGCTGACCCGGTGTTGCTTCAGCCAGTCGAGAAAGGCGGTGGGCGGCGCGGCGCCGAGCGCGATTTCCGTTTTGGTTTCCGGCTCGTAGAGAAGAGCGCCATTTTCGGCGACCACCAGATCGAACAACTCGATCTCAGGGAAGACCCGCTGCAGGTCGGGCAATTCACGCCCGGTCACCAGGATCAGCTTGCGACCCGATTGGCGCAACGATCGCAGCGCCTCTATTGTCGATGATGAAACCCTGCCGTCCTCGGCGAGGGTCCCGTCGTAGTCGGTCGCGAGCGCGGCGAAATACATGACAGCTGCTCAAAATCGGATTGCGGGAATGTGCGGCCCTGCTCCTCCGCGTGGTCTTGGGCGGCCTGATGGGGAGTTGGTGCGGTCAGATGGCAAAGTTTACCGCGCTCGCGACGATTCTGTGTCAAAATTCAATACGTCGTGGGAGACCAAGCGAGACACGGATGGGGACCCGACAGGTGAAGCGGATAGGGGCGCGCTGAGACTCGCTTCCGACCGCCGTCTGATGCCCCAGTTTCGCGGTCCACAATTACCTCGGATGGGAGGCGACGGCGTGCGGGTGAGATGAAAACCGGGGCCAACAGCCCAAGGAATCGGGGGAATGTTGGCTTAAATTCCAGAATTCAGTGCGGAATTTTGGATTAACGCGGGAATAAATAAGCATGCAACACGCCTAATAGGCGAGAACTGTCCGACAGGCTGCATCCTCTCTGGGACTGAACCGCTTCAGTTGAAAATTACGTGTGCTGTTCTAAGTCGAATAAGAGCAAAGCTCTCTTGATTCAGGAGGGGAAACAATGGCTTATGTCGCCTATGACCACGCGTTGACGCCGGACAAGGACAGGGTCGTACCCGTGAAGCAGTTCGCTCCGACGTTAGAAAAGGCTCTGGCTGCTGCTGATGCCGTTATCGCTGCAGGCGGCTTTTTTAACTTGCGCATTGAGGCGGAGGACGGCCACACGATTTTTAGCGAAGCCGAACTACGCGCCCGCTCCCAGGCACGTACGCCTTCATGGCATGCGATGCCGCTTGCGGCCGCACCGGCGCCAGCATAATTAGCCGGTACGATGAAACAGGGCGGGGGGTGAAATGCACGACGCGTGCGTGTTCGAACCGCCGAACCGTAGCAGAAGCATCGCGGTTAGCCCGCCCGCCGCGAGCAGCGCTGTCACGGCCCGGCGGCTCCGGCCCGGTTGACCCCTCTTGGTTAACCGCTTTTGAAATATAGGTTTAGGCTGGCGCGCGTCGCCAGCCCGGTGATCTCGAAATAACTTTTCACCTACGCACGGCTTTTCTTCACTCGACTTCCATGCGAGCGCGCGCCCGATAATTAGAGGTTCACCGGAAGATGTAGGCTAACGTGTCTGCAGCCTTGGAATTTGAGTCACCGGTCGGGCTTTCCGCGATCCCGCTGCTCCCAAAACCGATGCGGCGGCATCGGCTCTTGCCGGTGATCAGCGGCACGAGGCTGCCGCTGAGACATTCGCCACGCGAATTGAGGGGCTGGCGCAGCGTTACAACAATGGACAAGAAATCGATTTTAGCTAGTGTCCGTCCATAAACTCTAAGCTTATAGAATCACTCGCGAAATCGCGCGTTTTTACGCGTAAGGCCAGGCGGTTTTGGGTAAGCTGCGGATCAAGCCATTGAAGCCAAAGCCGACCCTCACCGCCGGAGCCGACAATGCG
>JAFAOB010000479.1 GCA_019238055.1 Alphaproteobacteria bacterium | reverse complement strand
GTTGGCGCAGCGCTTTCGTGTGATCGCCATCGACCGCCCCGGCTTTGGCCATACCACTCGGCCGAGGCCACGGGTCTGGACAGCACAGGCGCAAGCCGCACTCGTACATGCGGCACTCGCTCGTCTGCAGGTTCAGCATGCAATCGTTATCGGCCATTCCTGGGGGACCTTAGCGGCATTGTCGCTGGCGCTCGAACACCCAGCGGATGTGCGAAGCTTGGTTCTGCTCGCCGGCTATTATTTTCCGACGATGCGGACCGACGTGTTTGCGCTTTCAATTCTGGCGACGCCGGTCATCGGCGATCTGTTGGACTGGACGGTTATGCCGATCATCGGATCGGCGCTGCGAGGCGTGGTGTTCCGCAATCTATTCTCACCGGCCGCAGTATCGCCGCGCTTCAGCGCCGAATTTCCGACCGAGCTTTCCTTGCGCCCCTCTCAGATCAAGGCCAGCGCTATCGACACCGAATTGATGGCCGTTTCGGCGGCTGCGATCGCGGGCCGCTATGCCGAACTCACCATGCCGGTGATCATTATGGCCGGCAAGCACGACCGTATTGTCGATTTCGAGCGGCAATCGCAGCGTCTCTTCGCAGCCCTGCCCAATGCGCGTCTGATCGCACTCGACGAGGTCGGTCACATGATCCACCACACGATACCTGACAAGGTGATCGAGGCCGTCGATCTGGCAGCGGCCGATAGCGAGCCGAAACCCGACAGCCGTCGATCGCGGCAGGCTTCGCCGAGCGGATCCACCATGCCCGATCCCGAGCCGACGATGATTCGTTCCAATCGGTAATTTCGCCAGCCCGCAGCCTTATGTTTGGTGCAAATTGTGTCCGAAAACAATGTCCCCGGTCACCGATCCCGCCGTGGATAAAGCAGAAATGGCGGCCGATGGTCAGGCTGGGTCGTGACAACGGCCCGCACGGTTACTGGGGTGTTGTCGGCGCGTTCGATGCGGAAGTTCTGGATCAGGGTCGCCAGTACCAAAACCGCTTCGGTCATTGCGAATTGTGCGCCGATGCACACTCGTGGGCCAATCCCGAATGGGAGATAGGCGAAACGGTCGGGCGGTGGCGCATCGGGCAAAAAGCGCCAGGGGTCGAACACCTCGGGGTGCGCCCAGCGTCGGCGATGGCGATGCAGGACCCACGGCGCGATCAGCACAACCGTGTTCGCTTTGATTGGGACATCGCCGGCAATGTCGTCCTTGATTGCAAGCCGCGCCAATGTAAAGGCTGGCGGATAGAGACGTAACGCTTCCTGCACGACAGCACGGGTATAGACGAGCCCCGAAAGGGAAGTCGCGGCGCTGTCCGGTCCGAGGTCAAAGCCCTCGACCTCGGCGGCGAGTGCGTCCTGGATTTCCGGCGCGCCGGCCAACAGGTAAAGCGACCAGAACAACGCCACTGCGGTCGTTTCATGACCGGCGACGATCATCGTCGCGACCTCGTCGGCGAGCCGCGCCGGCGGAAACAGGGCTCCGCTGTCCGGATCGGCGGCGCTTGCCATTAGATCGAACAGATCGCGCGGAGCGCCAGTCGACCCTTGCGCGTGGCGGGCGGCAATGAGCCGGCGGATCAGGTCGAGCCAACGCCGCCGAAAGCCCCAGCGCAACAGATCGCGCGGGCTCGGGAACCACACCGGCAGCAGGAAATCGAGTAAGTTCGGACGTCCGAGGCGGGTGGCATAGTCCGAGATCAGGCCCCGCAGTTCGGCACCATGGCGATCCATTTCAAGCGAGAACATCGAGGTGCCGGCGATCTCCAACGCGAGAAATTGCATCGCCGCCAGCAGATCGACCGGGGCGGCGCCCGCTCCGGCAGTTTTGAGATTGATGACCGCAGCGGCTGCAGCGCGTGCCACATGGCGAGCCAAGATGGGCATGGTTCGCGGGGCGAATGCAGGAGCCAATGTGCGACGCTGCCGTCGCCAATCCTCGCCCTGGCTCAGCAACAAACCTTTACCGAGCAATGGCCGCAGAATGCGGATGCCGGCTGCGGTACGGCGGTAATTCTGCCAATTGTCGACCAGGACATGCTGAATGCCGGCGCCATGGCTCATGATGATCTGCTGCCGGCCAAACACGCGGCGGAAAACAACGTCTTCCTCGTAAGCCTCGGGCGGAAATATGCCGATTACATTGTTGCGCAGTGAGCGCACGAGATTACCGGGCGCCGGCGGCTCGGCGGAGCGATCGGGCAACGGCGAAAAAAGAGGCTGCGCTTCGGTCACTTTTCCCGCCCGCCAATGACTGTCCCCGATTTCTAAGAGATCGTCATCGCGGTCATTGGTTCCAATCCGCGCGACGAAATGGACGTCGAGGCTACCACCAGCGCTCCAGTTCCGCCGAACATTCGATCTCGAAGTTCGGGGCCAAAACTAATTAATGTGGCGCTGGCCTTGCGGCGGCGACGGGTGACGCGCATGCTGAGCGGTCATGAAAGATGTGGGCGATGCGCGGCACCCAAGGGGAGATAAGTCAATGAATGGCGCGGAAAGTTTGGTGCGGACCTTGGTCGGCGGTGGGGTCGATGTGTGTTTTGCCAATCCCGGCACGTCGGAGATGCATTTTGTCGCCGCCCTCGACCGCGTCGAGGGTATGCGCTGCGTCCTGGGTCTGTTCGAGGGTGTAGTGACCGGCGCTGCCGATGGCTATGCCCGGATGAGCGAGAAGCCGGCTGCAACCCTGTTACATCTCGGCCCCGGCCTCGCCAACGGCCTCGCCAATATTCACAACGCCAACAAGGCGTCCTCCCCGATGGTCAACATCGTCGGCGATCACGCGACCTATCATCGCAAATACGACGCGCCGCTGACCTCCGACATCGAGGGATTGGCACAGCCCTCTTCACATTGGGTCAAGACCTCGCCGGATGCGATGTCGATCGCCGCCGATGGTGCCGCGGCGATTGCTGCGGCGCGCACTTTGCCAGGTCAGATCGCGACCTTGATCCTGCCGGCCGATACCGCCTGGAACGATGGCTCTGGCCCCGCCCCGGTGCCTTCGCTCCAAGGGCCCAAGCCGGTCTCGCGCAAGGCGATCGTCGACGCGGCGCAGGCGCTGCGCTCAGGCGAGCCGTGCCTGATTTTGATGACCGGCCGCGCACTTCGCCAGGAAGGACTCGAACTCGCCGGCAAGATTGCCGCCAGAACCGGAGCGCGGCTGATGGCGCAAGGGTCCAACGCCCGGACCCAGCGCGGCCGCGGGCGGGTGTTTGTCGAGCGGGTACCGTATGTCGTCGACCAGGCCACCCGGGTGCTGGCTGGACTCAAACACTTGATCCTCGTTGGCGCCAAGATGCCGGTAGCGTTTTTTGCTTATCCCAACAAGCCGAGCCTGCTCGCCCCGCCCGACGCGCAGGGCCACGTGCTCGCCCGGCTCGACGAGGACATGGTGGGCGCACTCGCAGCTCTCGCCGAGGAAGTGGATGCATTGCGCACGCCGGCTCCGGTTGTAAACGATGCGCCACCCGCCAAGGCGAGCGGGAGGATCACACCCGAGGCGCTTGGTGCTTCGCTTGGCGCGCTATTGCCGGAGAACGCGATCATCGTCGACGAGGCCGTAACAACCGGGCGCGGCTTTTTCGCGCCAACCCGCTCTGCGGCACCACACGACTGGCTGTCGAACATGGGCGGCTCGATCGGCCTTGGCATGCCGCTCGCGACCGGGGCGGCGGTCGCCTGCCCGGATCGCAAGGTCATCACCCTCGAGGGTGATGGCAGTGCGATGTATACGATCCAGGCCTTGTGGACGCAGGCGCGCGAAGGACTCGATGTCACGACCCTGTTGTTCTCAAACCGCAGCTACCAGATTCTCAAAGGCGAACTCGCCAATGTCGGCGCCGGCAATCCCGGCCGCAAGGCGCTCGACATGCTCGATCTCAACCAGCCCAATCTCGATTTTGTGACACTCGCCAGAGGGATGGGCGTGCCAGGTGCGCGCGTCAGCGATATGGACGAGTTCAATCGGCGACTTGCCGAAGGAATTGCGAGCCCCGGTCCATACCTTGTCGAAGTCGTCTGCTGAGAGCTCGCACCGTTATCCTTTGATCACCATCTGTGGATCACCGAGGGCGAAGGTCGTCGCGCAAGCTGGAGCTTTGACGATAAGTCGACTTCTCCTGTGATTTGATCACGCTATCGCCATGGTTATGCCTTCGCGGTGGCGTATTCGAAAGGCTCTCTGCCACCATTAGGTTCGAGGCCAGGTTGGGAATGGGGGCAGTTGGATCGATCCGAACCACCAGCATTCTGGATTTAGAGTGAACAGGTTGCAGGCAGATCGAAGCGGTCGGGGGTTTGGCCTCGTTGCATCGAGGTGCCCCCGTTGCTCGGCGAGGATGCCTGCTGCATGCGGACCGCCCGTGTCAGTTGCCTGCGACAATTAACTTGGAGAAGGGTGAACTCGCTCAGCTAAAGCGATTGTTTTTCGTAAATGGCCCGATCAGGGCCGACCTCCCCATCTATGGCTCGAACCTAAAGCAGCCAACCCAGCGTCGATTTGATCACTCCTCGATTCTATGCACCATGACTCCACCTGATGAAGCCCCTCAATTCCTGTCCGTCGCCAGCCCAGCACCAAGCCTCCCGACTTCGGATCCGCTCTGGTACAAGGACGCGGTCATTTACCAGCTGCATGTCAAAGCCTTTTTTGACGCGAACGACGACGGTATAGGCGATTTCCAAGGACTGTATCGAAAGCTCGATTATTTACAAAATCTGGGAGTAACCGCGCTATGGCTGCTGCCGTTCTATCCTTCGCCGCTGCGCGATGACGGCTATGACATTGCGGATTACAAAAACATCAACCCGTCCTACGGGCGAATGAGCGATTTCAAAACCTTTGTTCGCGAGGCACATCGCCGCAATATGCGCGTCATAACCGAGCTGGTCGTTAATCATACCTCAGACCAGCATCCATGGTTCCAGCGCGCTCGGCAGTCCAAACCCGGTTCACCCTGGCGTGACTTTTACGTGTGGAGCGACACCGATCAAAAATTCCTCGGAACGCGCATCATTTTTGTCGATTCGGAAAAGTCGAACTGGGCTTGGGACCCGGTGGCCCAAGCCTATTATTGGCACCGCTTTTATGCCCATCAGCCGGATTTGAATTTCGACAATCCGCGGGTGTTTCGGGCGATTGCCGAGGTCATGCGATTCTGGCTGGATCTGGGGGTCGACGGCTTGCGGCTCGACGCCGTTCCCTATCTGATCGAGCGTGAAGGAACGATCAACGAAAATCTGCCCGAAACCCACGAAATTCTGCGCCGGCTGCGTCGCGAACTCGACCAGCGCTACTGTGATCGCATGCTGCTCGCCGAAGCCAATCAATGGCCGGAGGACGTATTACCGTATTTCGGCGCGGGCGACGAATGTCATATGGCATTCCATTTCCCGCTGATGCCGCGCATCTACATGGCCGTTTCGACCGAAGACCGGTATCCGGTCACAGACATCATGCGGCAAACACCGGATATCCCGGAATCCTGCCAATGGGCGATATTCCTGCGCAATCACGACGAGTTGACATTGGAGATGGTCACCGATCGCGAGCGCGATTATTTGTGGAACTATTATGCGGCCGATCGCCGAGCCCGCATCAATCTCGGAATCCGTCGTCGTTTGGCGCCGTTGATGGAGAATGACCGGCGGCGGATCGAATTGTTAAATGCATTGTTGATGTCGATGCCGGGAACGCCAGTTATCTATTATGGCGATGAAATCGGCATGGGAGACAATGTGTTTTTGCGCGATCGCGACGGTGTGCGCACGCCGATGCAATGGACCCCTGATCGCAACGGCGGATTTTCCCGCGCCGACCCCGAACGGCTTTACTTGCCTCCGATTATGGATGCGGTTTACGGATTTGAAGCAGTCAATGTCGAGGCGCAGAGCCGCTCGCCTTCGTCGTTATTAAACTGGATGAAGCGAATGATTGCCGCCAGGCACGCGCGTCGCGCGTTCGGCCGTGGCACCCTGCGCTTTTTGTATCCATCCAATCGCAAAGTCATTGCCTATTTGCGCTGTTACGAGGACGAGACGATCCTGTGCATTGCTAATTTGTCGCGCTCGCCGCAAGCTGTCGAGCTGGATTTGGCTGATTATCGTGGCTATCAGCCGATTGAATTGCTCGGCCGCAGCGTGTTTCCGACGATTGGCGACCTGCCCTACCTGCTGACTCTACAGCCCCATAGCTTCTTCTGGTTCGATCTGCTGTTGAGCCCACAGCAAGCAGCAAATCTGCAAGCGCCCCCACCTGAATTCGTAACCCTGGTCATGCCGCAGGGCTGGTCGGATTTGTTTCGCCAGCACAATTTGCAGCAGCTCGAAAACGAGGTCATTCCGGCCTTCTTGCTGCGCCAGGGTTGGTATGATCCCAAGCTTTCACGGATCGCCGGCACCACGTTGCGGGCTTATGGCGAGATCAGGCGCTCTGCGCCATCCGGTGCCGAATCTTACCTCGTGAACGTGGTCGAGACCCGTTTGCGCGACGGCAGTAGCCGCACTTACTTCCTGCCTTTTGCCGCGCTATGGGCACCTTCGGGCACCGACCTGCGGCAAGGGCTTATCCCAGCCACACTCGCGGAACTGCGCCAGTTTCGCCGCGAAGGGGTGATGGTCGAGGCGCTTTCGCAGGACGGATTTTTATTGGCCCTGATGGACCTGATTGCCAGTGCAGCGAGCGTTCCGCTGGAGCACGGCGAGCTTCGCTGCATCCAGGCAAGGGCTTTCGATACATCGGCTGTGCCGCAAGCGCCAACGGTGCGACGCGGTAGTGGCGAGCAGTCCACTGGCTCGGTGTTTTTCGATGATTACGCCATGCTAAGGCTGTATCGGCGTCTTGAACCCGGGCCTCATCCGGAGATCGAGCTTTCGCGATTTCTGGTCGAGCGCGCCGGGTTTGCCAATACTCCGCCACCGCTTGCGGTTATTGAAGCAAGACTCGACAATAACATGGGTCCTGAGAGTCTGGCGCTCGGCGTATTGTTTGGTTTTATTCGTAATCAGGGCAACGGCTGGAATCAGGCGCTGAATTATTTGACCCGCTATCTCGACGACGCGCTGATTGTGACCCTCGATGAGGCGAGCGAGCGGTTGCCCGATCCCGACCTGTTCTTTTTGGCGCTCGCCCGCCAGATCGGCATTCGCACCGGGCAAATGCATCGGGCTCTCGCCGAGCACGCGGGGGATGATCCGGATTTTATGCCGGAGCCGATTAGCCGCGAGGATATTGCTGGTTGGCGCGACGCGCTCGCGGCCGATGCGACCGAGCTGCTGACGCGGCTGGAGAGAGAGCGCGGGCAATTATCGCAACGCGCTCTCGACCGAGCTGATCGCTTGTTGGCAGCCCGCGAGCTGTTTTTGCGCGCCGTTCTCACCCTGCTGCCTGATGAAATCGACGCGCAGAAGACCCGGGCTCACGGCGATTACCATCTCGGTCGAGTCATTGTTGTGCAGAACGACTTTTTTGTTGATGTGGCCGGCGACCCGACGCGATCTTTGGCCGAACGCCGCGCCAAGACTTCTCCGTTGCGCGACGTGGCCGGAATGATCCGCTCTTTCGACTATGCCGCCGCCGCCGCCGTTCGCCTATTGGCCGAAACTCGCGCAGCGGCCGAGCCACGGATGGCCGCACTTGCCGAAAGCTGGCGCCAGCACGCGGTCGATGGGTTTCGTGCGGCCTATCGCAAGGCGATGCGCGGCTGTATCAGTTGCCCAGCGAATAAGAAGCAGGTTCGCGATCTGACGCAGTTCTTTATGCTCGAGGGTTGGGTTTACGCGGCTCGTCGCGAGCTGGCGGAGCGGCCGCTCTGGGTCGACATCCCGCTTCAGGGCATCCTCGATACCGTGAACAGAAAAGGATGACAGCGTGGCGAGGTCGACCGCTTCGCGGCGGATGCAGCCCACGCACTCTGCGGCCGCGTCCGAGCCGGTCGGTGCAAGCGCTGGCCCCGCAGCAACGGTGACGGAAATGCCCAAAGCCGAACGCCACGAGCCACGGCAAGTCGCGTCCCCACCGCCGGCACTCATGGCACAAGACCCGAAGGTCACGGCAATCGTCGAGGCGCGCCACGGCGATCCCTTCGCCTTTCTCGGGATGCACAAAACCGAGCGCGGCGTGTGTGTGCGCGCGATGTTGCCGCATGTGAGAGAGCTTGCGGTTATTGATAGCAGCACCGGCAAAATCGTCGCCGAGGCGGTGCAAATTCACCCCGAGGGGCTGTTTGTCGCCGAGATGCCCGGTCGCCAACCGTTTCGCTACCGGCTGCGGATAGCGGATGGCGTCAGCGTGCGCGAATTCGCCGATACCTATAGTTTTTCGCCAATCCTTGGCGAACTCGATCTGCACCTGCTTGCCGAGGGCAACCACTTCACCAGCTATAAAAAGCTTGGTGCGCACCCGATTGTACATGAGGGGATCGAGGGGGTGGCCTTTGCGGTATGGGCGCCCAATGCCAGCGCTATCAGTATCGTCGGAGATTTCAATGCCTGGGACGGACGGCGAATGCCAATGCGGCGGCGCGGTTCAACCGGGTTCTGGGAATTGTTCGTACCGGGCTTGCGGCCAGGGCGTCTCTACAAATATGAGATCCACGGCCCGGAGGGCCGGCTGTTGCCGTTAAAGGCAGATCCTCACGCTGAACGCGCTGAACGGCCGCCGAAAACTGCTTCGATCGTCGCGGATGTGTCAGGTCATATCTGGCACGACGGGGCGTGGATGGCCGAGCGTTGGCGCTGCAACGACCGCGAAGCGCCAATTGCGATCTACGAGGTTCATCTCGGTTCGTGGCGGCGCCGCGCCGCCGAGAACAACCGGTATTTAACTTACCGCGAGCTTGCTGCCGAACTCGTCCCTTATGTTGTCGAGTTGGGCTTTACCCATATCGAGCTGATGCCCGTCATGGAATACCCGTTCGACGGATCATGGGGATATCAGCCGATCTCGCTTTTCGCGCCGACCAGCCGTCACGGTTTACCCGATGATTTCCGTGCGCTGATCGAAGCTTGCCACCAAGCCGGAATCGGGGTGTTGCTCGATTGGGTGCCGGGCCATTTTCCAAACGACCCGCACGGCCTCGGCCGCTTCGACGGCACGGCGCTGTACGAGCATGCCGACCCGCGACAGGGGTTCCATCGCGACTGGAACACCCTGATTTACAATTACGGACGCCGTGAAGTCGCCAATTTCTTGTTGTCGAGCGCGCTTTATTGGCTGCGCGAATTTCATATCGACGGTATTCGGGTCGATGCCGTCGCTTCGATGCTTTATTTAGACTACAGTCGTCCAGAAGGCGAATGGATCCCGAACGCCTATGGCGGGCGTGAAAACCTTGAAGCGATCGCGTTTCTGCGCCGGGTCAACGAGCTGATCTTTGGCGAAGCGAACGGGGCCACCTCGATCGCCGAGGAATCGACGGCGTGGCCAATGGTGTCGCGCCCGACTTATGTCGGCGGGCTTGGTTTTGGCTATAAATGGAACCTTGGTTGGATGCATGACACGCTACACTATATGTCGAGCGATCCGATCTTCCGCAAATATCATCACAATGATCTGAGCTTTGGTTTGCTCTACGCCTTCCACGAAAACTTTATTCTTGCATTGAGTCATGACGAGGTCGTCTACGGCAAGCGATCGCTGATCGGTAAAATGCCTGGTGACCGCTGGCAGCGCTTTGCCAATCTGCGCGCTTATTATGGGTTCATGTGGACTCATCCCGGCAAAAAGCTTTTGTTTATGGGGGGTGAATTCGCCCAGGAACGCGAGTGGAGCCACGATATCGGACTCGACTGGCATTTGCTTGATGACGCAATGCATAGGGGTGTGCAGCGATTGTTGCGCGATCTCAATCGTCTCTATCATAGCACCACGGCATTGCATCAGCTCGATTGCGATCCTGAGGGGTTCCAATGGATTGACGTTGCCAATGCGGAACAGAGTGTCGTCTCATATCTGCGCCGCGGCCGCAGCCCGCACGAATTTGCCGTCGTCGTCTGCAATTTCACGCCGGTACCGCGCGAGGATTATTGGATTGGCGTACCGCGCGCCGGCCGCTATCGCGAGCGCATCAACACCGATGCTGTCGAGTATGGCGGAAGTGGTATCGGCAATGCCGGCGAGGTCCATACCGAGCCGCACCCGATGCATGGTCATTCCTATGCGCTGCGTCTGCGGCTGCCGCCGCTTGCTACGTTGATTTTTACTGTTGACTGAAGTCAGGACTGAGCAATTATTCCCGGTCTCAATAAAAACATTTGCAATACCTTGATTGAAAGCCGGACCGCTCCATCCCGCCTAGTCGGGGGCTGAACGCATATGGCAGCTGCGCGTTCGGTCTGGCCCGGCAAGCCCTATCCGCTGGGTGCGACGTGGGACGGCAAGGGGGTGAATTTTGCCCTGTTCTCCGCGCATGCCGAAAAGGTCGAACTGTGCCTGTTCGATCGCAGTGGACTGCACGAAGAAGTGCGGATCGCAATGCCCGAGTATACCGACGAGGTCTGGCACGTCTATCTGCCCGATGCACGGCCCGACCTGCTTTATGGCTATCGCGTATACGGGCCCTACGACCCGCTGAACGGGCACCGTTTTAACCCCAATAAATTGCTGATCGATCCTTACGCCAAATCGCTGTACGGCAGGCTGCGCTGGTCCGATGCTGTTTTCAGTTATCGGGTCGGCAGCCCACGCGAGGATTTAGCGATCGATCGGCGCGACAATGCGCGCTTCGTCCCCAAATGTCGGGTTATCGAGCCCGCCTTTACCTGGGGTGACGAGCGCCGCCCGCAGACCCCTTGGGAGGAAACAATCATCCTTGAGCTCAGCGTGTCCGGGATCACTAAACGCCATCCCGGGATTGACCCCGAATACCGCGGAACTTTTGCCGGTCTGGCCTCGCCGACGATGATCGATTACCTCCTCGAATTAGGTATCACCGCCGTCGAGCTGCTGCCGATCCATGCTGCGGTCGACGAGCGACAGCTGGTCGACCGCGGCCTCAGCAATTACTGGGGCTACAATACGATCGGCTTCTTTGCGCCCGATCCGCGGCTATTGTCAGTCGAGTCGATTTCGGGTTTCAAGACTATGGTCAAACGTCTGCACGACGCCGGGATCGAAGTCATTTTGGACGTAGTCTATAACCATAGCGGTGAGGGAAATCATCTTGGTCCATCCTTCACGTTTCGCGGCATCGACAATGTATCCTATTATCGGTTGGACCCTAATCGACGCTATTATCAGGACTTTACCGGCACTGGGAATACGTTGAACCTTGATCACCCCCGGGTGTTGGCGCTGGTGATGGATTCGCTGCGCTACTGGGCGACGGAGATGCACGTTGACGGCTTCCGTTTCGATCTCGCCCCGGCGTTGGCGCGCGAGAACGGTGAATATGGCCAGGGCAGCGCGTTATTCGGCGCAGTGCGGCAGGATCCGGTAATGGCCGGTCTGAAGCTAATCGCCGAACCCTGGGATCTCGGCCCG
>JAFAOB010000464.1 GCA_019238055.1 Alphaproteobacteria bacterium | reverse complement strand
GGCGCGCCATCTGATTGAGAACTTCTTCGCCAGGCTCAAGCAGTTTCGCGCCATCGCCACGCGCTACGACAAGACCAGCCGCAACTTCCTCGCCGCCATTTATCTCGCCGCGTCAGTCATTTGGCTCAATTGAGGACAGGCCCTAAGACCCCGGCATGTGCGGAAACTCTTTGTACGGTACAGGGACGCCTCGGGTTCGACCGGCGGATGGACACCGCCGGCCCGTACCGGGAAGGCGAGGAGCCGTAGCCGGTGATGCACGAGCCCGAGAAGTCTGACGCCGTCGTAGTAGCTGAGAAACCGGCGAACAAGGCGGCACAATCCGCTGCGGAGCCGGCGGAGCCAAGGACGGCGACCAAGGGAACGCGGGCCAGCAAAGCACGTGCCGGACGCAGGACCGGGTAAGCGTATCACAGGCGCTGGAACGCGTACGGCAAGCCGCAAGGCAACGGAAGAAGGAGAGGTTCACCGCGCTCCTGCACCATGTCGACCCCGCAATGTTGCGAACGACGTTTTACGCGATCAAGCGCGACGCCGCACCTGGCATTGATGGGGTGGTGACATGGGAGGCCTACGAACAGGGCCTCGATCAGCGGATTGAGGACCTGCACGCACCGGTCAAAAGCGGAGCATACCGGGCGGCACCGTCGCGTCGGAGCTACATTCCGAAGGAAGACGGCAGCAAGCGCCCGCTGGCGGTCGCCGCTGTCGAGGACAAGATCGTCCAGAGAGCCACGGCCGCGGTGCTGGGCGCGATCTTTGAGGAGGATTTCCTCGGGTTCTCGTACGGGTTTCGGCCGAGGCGCAGCCAGCACGATGCGCTGGACGCGCTGATTGTCGGGATCAGCAACAAGAAGGTGAACTTCGTACTCGATGCCGACATCCGGTCGTTCTTCACGGAGGTTTCCCAGCAATGGGTCGTCCGCTTCCTGGAGCACCGGATCGACGATAAGCGCGTTATTCGGCTCGTCCAGAAATGGCTGCGGGCCGGCGTCCTCGAAGACGGGGTTGTGACGATCGAGGAGACGGGAACAGGACAGGGTTCGATGATTGACGCTCTGATGGTAAAACGTCGTTTCAAGCTCCAGGAGTATTCGCGGATCGCGCAGCGGGGATGTACTGATAGAGCGTCGCCAGAGAGACACCGACACAGTGTACGATTTGGGTGACGCCGCTATCGGGATTGGCCAGCAACACCTTGGCAGCCTCGATGTCGTCGTCGGTGAGTTTCGGCGGACGCCCTCCTTTGCGGCCAAGGCGACGGGCGGCGGCGAGGCGGGCCTTCGCCCGTTTGGCAGTGCCGGCCAATCTCCTCAGAGCTGCTTGAGGAACTCGATAACAGCCTGTTGATCGTCGGGAGTCAACTGGCGGAAGCGATAGATCACCTCTGCTGCGTCGCTGCGGTTGTTTTGCGAGGTAGCGGTGTTATAGGCCGGGCAGATCACGTCCTGAGGCGATGGGCCGTAATCGATGTTGCTGGTTGTTCCGCTGGGCGGCACCGGGCAGCCCGCTCCCGCAAGGCGCGGCGTGTTCTGGTCATCCGGAGCTGGCAGATCGTGGAGCTCGATCGCCGCGAGAATGGCTTCATCAGCGCTGCGGACCACGAGTGGCGCATTAGTCTGGAAGCGGTTTGTCGTCACCGTGCCGGCCGATGCCGTTCCGGTGCTCGAAGTGCTCTCGTCGACGGTGTACCGACTCAGATAGACCCGGCCGTCATGCAGGAAGGGCGGGCCGATCCGGCCGAACCCCATCAGCGGTGTCGTGCGGAACTGCGAACCCTCAGCCGAGGCTTTCACGGCGTTGAAGGTATCGTCGGCGAGATTGCGCGGCAAATCAAAGGTATCGAAAAAGCGGACACTCGAAGCCAGCCGCCGAATTACCAGCGGATCGCGCGGCAAATTGCCGGGCGATTGTAAAAAGCGTTCGGCATCGATGACGGGCATATGATGGAGCAGGAGATCCGAGAAGATCGGCGCCCACACATAGGTCAGATGCTCTGCTCCGACATCGGCAGGCGACTGCCCAGTCCTGTGGATCGGCGTATGGCAGCCGACGCAGTTGAGCTGGCGATCGGCTTGGTTGATCGCATTGTCGTCGCGACCGTCACCGCCGGCGACCATCGGGCCGCCGATTGTGCGGTTGGCAAAGCCCGCAAGGTCAATGCCAAATAGCTCCGCCCCGCGCTTGACTTTGGCCTCTTCGCTGTCCGGTTGCCACGACACGTTTTGCAGCAACGGATTGCTGATCGCCGAGCGGAGCACGTTGAGGAGCGCATCACCGAATTCCGGCGGGGCGGTGTTGCGCAGCAGGTCGCGAATGCTGAACGGGGTCGAGAGGTGCACCTCGAGTGTGGCGAGATTGACCGGCAACGGCGTCAGAGGTGGTGCCAGCACGCTTGCCGGCTGACCGAAGGTCTCGGAAAGCGCCATGGCGCACTGCAGCGGCTCTATGGCTTCCGTCGTCCCTCCGGGAAACAACGTCGGGAAAACAATCTCGGCGCCGTTGAACAAGGAGGTGAAGGAAAGCTCGCCCTGCATTCCGCCGATGATGAATTGCATAATTTCGACGCCGTTTGCGCGCAGGCCGAAGCGCCCCACGCCGCCGACATTGCCGGTATAGGTGCCCTGCTGGGCATCGGTCGTTTCGCTATGTATCGTGAAGTTGCGAGGAATCATGTTGGGCGCGCCAGATATGCAGCCGGCGCTGCTACTGGGGCAAAGCAACTGGGCAAAATTGCCGAGCGACGATTTGCCGTTTTCGACCGTCGGATCGGCGTTAGCCGTGATGTCGTCAGTCGGCACCGCCTCCATGAGGCCACGTCCGATGTAGGGTGGCCCGGCGCGTTCAGCGTCGGTCCGCCGGAATTGGTTTGGGTTCGACCCGGTCAGGTTCGAGTCAAAGGACACTGGCGGCAGCGGCTTTGGATAACACGCGTCGACCGCCGGCCGGTGATGCTGCACCATCCCGCCGAACGGTTGCGAGGTGAAAGAGACGGTTGTGAACGAATGGGCAGCACCGTCGAGGGGATCGTATGCGCCAACGCTGCCGGGCGCCGTATCCAACAGCACCGGGCTGAAATCGCCAAAAGTCGTGAAGGCTGCCGTCCTGCCGGTACTGTTAATCGCGTCGAAATTGTCGGGAGCAACCCCTCCGCCGGTGGTGGGGTCGAGCGAGGTAAACTCGAAATTGGTCGGGGTCGAACGCCCGGCTCGCGTGACATTGGATACGTTGCTGCAGTTGGACGATGCCGATAAACAATTTTGGCCCTGCAGCAGGCCGGGGCTGCTGATCGCCTCGGCTGCATTCAAATGGCAGCCGATACAGGCCGGCTGATTGTTAATCGGCCCGACACCATTCAGATTTGGCGCCCCCCCTTCGCCCGGGGTATGGAACATGGTGAAGAGCTGCAATCCTTCGACCATCGCATTCTTTTCGCTGGTCGTGGCATCGGGATAGACCAGCGCGTTGAGAGCCGCCTCCGTCAGCCCGTTTTGCAACATGAACGTACCGACGGCGCCGAAGATGCTGCGCACAACACGCTTTGCCGGCTGATAGGTCGTTCCGGCGGGTGGCACCGCGATATCGAAGATTCCGGAGTTGAAGGTGCTTGCCGAACCCGACGGGCAGGTGGGCGGCAACGTCGATACGTCGCACCCGACCTCCTGGGCGCGTTGGGTCAGCAACTGCTGATCGGGGGGATTGTTCGACCCCAATTCGGCCAACGCCGAAGACGCGAATGAGGCTGTCGCGAGACCGGCGATCACCACTACAGAAAGGGTGCGCATGATCCCTCCCGGTGCGATGGATTTAATCCAGAGAGCCGATGATCTTAGTACCAACATCATACCATACTGCATGCTACGGCGGGTCATGTAAACAGCCGCAGCGCAATAGCTATCGAATTGCCGCGTTTGGAGTTGAGTTAAGAGGCGGTTTTCAGTGCGCCAGGCGAAGCTGGCGCGTTCCAGCCGGTGCAAGTCCGGCCCGGGTAGGATGGTAGCGCATCGCCCGGTAGCGAGTGTTGCGTCGGGGAAGGTGACGACCCCGGCGAAGCGTACACAGCAATCCT
>JAFAOB010000444.1 GCA_019238055.1 Alphaproteobacteria bacterium | reverse complement strand
CGTACTTCTTTACCGAAATCTCCTTTCCTGCCACCTTCGCCTCCGTCCTCGAAGCACGATAAAAGCGAACCACAGATCATCTAGGCTTTCAAATTAATTGAAGCGGGCGACTAGGGCAGCTCGCGCATCGGTTAGGATAAACCGGCTATTGACTCGCGGGTGGCTCGGCGGTTCTTGATACGTTATATCATAACCTAGCCAGTTCGCCGGGCGATCAAACCCGGTTCCGACCCACGATCAACGCGAGGCAATCGATATATGAGCCACATGGGTGAGGGGGCGCGAGCGTTCGCGATTGCGGCAATCGTTCTCTTCGCTTTGATGATCCCTGGCGGCGCCCCGGCGCAGGACGGGCCGGTCTTGCTGGCCGGGCTGCCGCCGGGTGCGATCGACACGCCGGC
Source organism: Alphaproteobacteria bacterium (assembly GCA_019238055.1). GTDB lineage: Bacteria > Pseudomonadota > Alphaproteobacteria > ATCC43930 > CGMCC-115725 > AP-15. Next base: position 2,444 of record JAFAOB010000444.1, on the reverse strand, counting down.
TCCGAGCGGGCTGCGCCAGCTCACCCAAAACCCGGTCCCGCAGGCGGAGAGTGATGCGTCGCCCGCGGCTGGCGGGCTGTCGTTCGACGTCGATGTCGTCGCCAGGCAACTCGACATCGCCCGCCAGTCGATCCAGCCGAGCCTCGGCGGCAGCGTCTATGATTTCGGCCGCCAGGCGATTGCGACCCAGCCGCAGGGCGACAATCAGCCCTTGAACCGGTTGCTATTGCAAGCCCCTGGCGTCGCCCAGGATTCATTTGGACAGATTCATGTCCGCGGCGACCACGCCAATCTGCAGTACCGTCTGAACGGGATCATTCTGCCCGAGGGCATCAACGTTTTCGGTCAGGTATTGCAAACCCGGCTCGCCCAATCGGTGTCCTTGATCACCGGCGCATTGCCGGCGCAATACGGGCTGCGCACCGCGGGGATCATCGACATTCAAACGAAAACCGGCACCCTCGATCCGGGCGGCGACTTCACGCTTTACGGAGGTCAGCAATCGACCTTTCAACCGAGTGCCGAGTATGGCGGCACCGCAGGCCGGATCGATTATTTCGCCACCGGCGAAGTGCTGCACAACGCCGAAGGCATCGAAAACCCAGCCCCGACCTTCAACGCGATCCACGACATCTCGACGCAGCCGCGCGGCTTTGGTTATGTCTCTGGTATTATCGACCCGACGATGCGGATCAGCTCGATCTTTGGCGTCTCGCGCAGCGAATACCAGATCCCCAATAATCCCGGACAGACTCCGAATCTTGGGCTGACCGTCGACGGCATCAGCGATTTCGACTCGACGCTGCTCAACGAGAACCAGCGACAGATCACAGATTTCGGCATCGTGGCATTGCAAAAGCATGTCGATGCGCTGAACTTTCAGCTCGCGACTGTGGTCCGTTACAGCAGCGTCTACTTCTCCCCCGATCCGCTCGGCGATCTGTTGTTCAACGGCATCGCGCAGACCGCCTCGCGGCAGAGCGTCTCGAATGGCCTGCAGGGTGACGGCAGTTATCGCTTTTCCGACGCCAATACGCTGCGCGGCGGGTTCTATATCCAGAGCGAACGCACCTCGTTCTCGACCGCGTCACAAGTCTTGCCGGTTGACGAGAGCGGAATGCAAACCAGCGACCAGCCGTTCACAATCGACGATACAGGTTCGGCAACCGGGTGGCTCTACAGCTATTACCTGCAGGACGAATGGCGGCCGGTGCCGCGGCTGACCTTTAACTTCGGCGCCCGCTATGACCAGATGGCCGAATACGTCAACGGGCGGCAGCTCAGCCCGCGAGCCGCTGCCGTGTGGCAGCCGACCGACAACACGATCTTGTCACTCGGCTATGCGCGCTATTTTGTGCCGCCACCCTTTGAATTGATAGCGCCGACAACAATCTCGCTGTTCACCAACACGACGGCCGCACCCACGGTCCCGGAAGACGACCGGGCCAAGCCCGAACGCGACAATTACTTCGACGCCAGCGCCACCCAGGTGGTTCTGCCCGGGCTCAGGGTCGGGATCGACGGCTATTATAAGATTGCCAGCGAGCTGCTCGACGAAGGGCAGTTCGGCGCACCGATCATCCTGACGCCGTTCAACTACCAGAAGGGTCTCGTCAAGGGTGTCGAAAGCACCATCAGCTACGACATCGACGACTGGTCATTCTACGGCAATTTTGCCGCCTCGCGCGCGGTTGGGAAGACCATCACCTCGGCGCAATTCAATTTCCAACCCGACGAACTCGCCTATATCGCCAACCACTTTATCTATCTCGACCACGACCAGCGCTATACCGGATCGGCAGGGCTCAAATACCGGCTGCCCCGGACAAAGACGTTGTTTTCAGCTGACCTGGCCGCCGGCAGCGGGCTGCGCGCGACACCTCCCGGCGGCATCCCCAACAGTGTCAGCTTGCACAATTACGAGCAGGTGAATTTCAGCATCGTGCAGCCGGTCGTGACCGGAATCTACAAGGGCCTCGAACTCCGTCTGGACATAATCAACCTATTTGACGAGGTCTATCAGATCCGAAACGGCACCGGTGTCGGTGTCGGGGCGCCGCAATATGGGCCGCGCCGCACCATCCTTGCCGGCATCAGCCAGCGGTTCTAAGAATAAATGTCCGGTTCCACTGTGACCATCGGTATTGCAGAGACCCCTTCGGTGTCCTGGTCCTGTGATCTTTGCCGGTCGAAGTCGATGGCAGAGCGCCGATCGACTGGCTGATGCTCGCCCCGTTAAGTATGTAGTAGCGGACATGCACTTGCCACAATTGCATTGTAGATTTGATTTTGGGATTCATGCCGAGCCCTGGATTATCGCCATGGCGGCCCAGCCGGGATATCGTGCCCCCTGGGGCTACGCCGCGCGCTGGGGCATCGAACCCATGGTTTCCGACTTCAAATCGCGCGGGTTTGGCCTCGAACAAACCCATCTGCGCTCTCCT
>JAFAOB010000430.1 GCA_019238055.1 Alphaproteobacteria bacterium | reverse complement strand
TGCAGAGCTGCACGCTGACCCTGCGTCATTATTATAATAACTGTAATATCAAAAACAATAGGGTGGAACATAGAGGACGTTAAAATAAGCCCATCCATCATGATATTGTTGCTTATGAGTGGGTATTAAACTGCCATCGATAGCGGATGCAATCGCGTTCTTTGCTGGGTATAAGTCCGGCAAGCAGGAATCAGCTGTCAATACCTCCTCGGATTCCCAAGAGAGCGGTGGCTCGCCCTCTACATATATCATTGCATCGTGGGCCGGCCATTGAGGGCTAAACTCGGATGCCCAATCGGCTCCTTCGTCCCAGACTTCAACAAAAACATTGGTTCCTCCGATACTTTTAATGAGATACTTCCCTAGATTGGCATTACTCAGTCCGGCCCTCGCATTGTGGTTTTGACATTCATAGGTGCTGAGATTTACCGTATCAGCCGCGCATGTCCACCAAACTCCACTGGTATAGGTTATTGTTGTATAGTACTCATGGCCAGCAATGTAGGGAACAGTTGCAGCTTGGACGTCAGGACCAGCAGAAAAAAGCTTGCGAGGGGCCTCATCTGAACCATTATCCGGAAAGCCTGTCCAAACCACCAGTCCTTCTCCATAGCAAGGTACTGATGGATCTGGGCAAGGCTGCTCCCCTGGACTTACAACGCCCTTATCTCCTCCTTTCTGATCTTCTATGTTAGCATGGTTGGTGAAATAAACTCCTACTTGCATATGGTAGTTCCCATTCGTCGTCCCATTATTGAGAATATCACTATACCCAGGATGGTGATAGCAGGCAATATCAGGGATAATTGATGTACACTCTACGTACTGCTTAATTCCGTGCGCTTGATTATAATCCTCGCCGTCTTTATCGGACTGGATCCCTATTTGTCGTCCAACAATAGGCGCTACTAAAATGACACTTTGTGCATGTGCGCAAACCTTCCCAGAAGGGCACTCAGTGAAGAGAGGTGATTGGAGTTCCGAACTAGTATTCTGGATAATAGCGTAACCAGCTTGTGGGGGAGTTTTTTTGCATTCACTTATTTTATCGTTTGTTTCGATGCAATTTGAAGTTGGTATGGAAAGAGATGCGCATCCGTACGTTTTGAAGAAATGGCGAAATCGCTCGAGTTGGCTTATAAGCTGCTTTCGGGTTTGTCCTGGGCCAACGATGCTCGATTCCCATTTCGCCAACTCGCTTTGCTTTCCTGGAAAGCTGCGAAGAGCGCTCTCAATATTAGATCCCTGTGATTGGAGAAGCAGGCGTATTTCTCCGGGTTTCATGCAGGCGTAATTCTGTTCGGTCAAAACAGCAATGACAGCATATCCGTTGATAGTATCTGGAATGCCAAATTGCCTTGACGCATAGGGATCAACTTGATGCGTGGCGGCTTGGCTGATAACTGTGCTGCTGACAATAAGAAGAGCCGATACCAGAGCGGAACATAGCGTTTGAAGCACTCTGCTTGCCTTGAAGAGAAGCAGCATGACCTTTCCCCCTCATTATCGCAGTCACGCACGTTCGTTCCGGACACCTGTCGTGCTTATCAGGCGAGCGTATGCCTTATCTCTTCAGCGAGCGAGCGAAAATCGCCTGAGCGGGCCATGGCTTTGATGGCGTTCTGATTTACAGCTTCGCCCGGATCAGCGCGGCACTTGGCATGCAGGTTTCGGACTACTTCCCCCAAGGCAAGCGCTGGTGGCTCAGGCTTCATGAGAAAGGCGGGAAGCACCATGAGATGCCGGTCCATCATACACTCGAGGAGTACCTGGACAGCTACATTGCGACAGCGGGTCTTCTGCGTGAGCCCAAAGAGCCCCTCTTCCGTGCCTCAGATGGCAAGACGAAGGTATTGAGTGACCGGCCGTTTGAGCGGCGTGACGCCTTGAAGATGGTCCAGCGGCGGGCAAAAGCCGCCGGGATCAAAACCCGCATCGGCAATCACACCTTCCGGGCGACCGGCATCACCATCTACCTGACCAATGGCGGGGATCTCGAGAAGGCGCAGCAGATGGCAGCACATGAGAGCCCGCGGACGACCAAACTCTACGACCGAAGAAACGAAGTCGTGAGTTTGGATGAGGTGGAGAAGGTGGTGTGCTAAAATGGCTTCTGTATAGAGGGGTGGTGAAGTTCCTCATGTGCAACGACAATGGCCATCTCAAACTCCATCTCGATTTACACCACCTTGATGGACATGACCGAAAAACTCTTCTGGTGCAGTTGTGCTATATAGTTATCCCTCATCAATCCGTTCGACCGAGGTGGGTTGCCTAAGATGGCCACGACCCGCCGTCTAGCCGCGATCCTCGCCGCTGATGTAGCGGGCTACTCGCGCCTAATGGGATCAGATGAGGAAGGAACCCATGAGCGGCTCAGGGCCCATCTCACTGAGCTAATCTATCCGAAAATCACTGAACATAGGGGCCGCGTGGTTAAGAACACCGGCGATGGCCTATTGGCGGAATTCCCCAGCGTGGTTGATGCTGTTCGGTGCGCTGCGGAGGTCCAGCGCGGGATGGCCGACCGCAACGCGGACACTCCGGCGGAGGAGCGGATCGAATTCCGCATCGGCATCAACCTCGGCGACGTGATCGTTGAGGAGTACGACATCTTCGGCGACGGGGTAAATGTCGCGGCCCGGCTGGAAGCACTAGCCGAGCCTGGTGGGATCCGCGTCAGCCGGGTCGTGCGGGACCAGGTGCAAGACAGGCTGGATTACGCCTTCGAGGATCTAGGCGATCAGAGCGTCAAGAACATCGCGCGGCCAGTGCGGGTGTATGCGTTGCACTCTGAAGGTACAGCCGGCGTGCGACCACCCAGCGTATCATCCACTATTTCGGGTTCGCCATCTGCAGCTGCGCCACGCCTATCGATCGTTGTCCTGCCCTTCATGAACCTCAGCGACAATCGGGAACAGCAGTATTTCGCGGACGGGATCACCGAGGATCTCACGACCGATCTTTCGCGGATCAGGAATATGTTTGTGATCTCGCGAAATACCGCGTTCACCTACCGGAACAAGCCTATTGATACAAAGCAGATCGGTCGCGAGCTGGGCGTGCGCTACGTGCTCCAAGGGAGCGTTAGGCGAGCGGGGAACCAAATCCGCGTCAATACCCAACTGATCGATGCTGTCACCGATGCGCATCTTTGGGCAGAACGGTTCGACCACGACGCCGGCGATCTGTTCGCTCTGCAAAACGAGATCACAGGCCGGCTTGCGAACGCACTCGGTGTCGAGCTGATCTCCGCGGAGGCCGCCCGACCGACCGAGCATCCCGACGCACTCGACTACATTCTCCGAGGACGCGCGGTATTATTGAAGCCCCGGACACCCGACATCCACAGGGAAGCCATTGGTCTGTACGAGCGAGCATTGGCGCTTGATCCGCATTCGGTTGAGGCACAGTGTCTATTGGCGGCCGTACTGATGACCAACGTGTTATCTGGACGGGACGATTCAGCATCGGCCGACCTCGCACGTGCGGAAAGGCTGGTCGATCAAGTCTTGGCGGTGTCGCCCCATTTTGCGATTGCACATCTTACCAAAGGCAATGTGCTGCGCCTGCAAGGCCAATGTGAGGAGGCGCTTCCCGAATACGAGGTGGCGCTCGCATTGAATCACAACTACGTCTATGCCCTAATCAATGTCGCCTGGGGCAGGCTCTACTTCGGATCGATGGACGAGGTGATCCCGCTCGTAGAGAAAGCCATTAGACTCAGCCCTCGCGATCCCCTGATAGGTTCCTTCTACGGGCTGATTGGAACCGTGCATCTGCTGCAATCGCAAACCGACGAGGCAATCGTCTGGTTCGAAAAAGCCCGCAACGCCCTCCCTGGTACACCGATCCACCACAGCCATCTCGCCGCCGCCTATGCACTCAGGGGTGAAACCAAACGGGCGGCCGCCGAACTCGCCGAAGCCTGGAGGTTAGCCAGCCAAGATGCTTATTCGAGCATCGCCCACCTGAAGAAGGCCCGCCCTGATTTGTTTGGGGGAGTATCGAAGACTCGCGCCCTTATTGAATCCACTTATTTCGCCGGGTTACGCAAAGCCGGGATGCCGGAGGAGTAAACGACCCGGATCGTCGGCGGAGCCCCGGGATCAAGAGGCATTGACCGACGTGCCAACAAAATTGCCTCTTATCGACACTCCACTTGACGGTCCGGTCATTTTTTCGGCGGGGATTGGATTATTGACTTGATCCCACATGCCGGTTGAGACCGCCCAGTAAAAGACCAAAGACATGACCAGGATCAAGCGAGAGAGGCGATCGGGATAGCGCAGATGGGTCTGTTCGAGGCCGAACCCGCGCGATTTGAAGTCGGAGAACATGGGCTCGATGCCCCAGCGATCGGCGTTGCATACTGGGACATCTCTGCCCCTAATAAGCAGGAGCCCTGAGACAAGTTAGAACACCACCTTCTCGACCTCATCCAAGCTCATAATGTCATTTCGCCGATCCTACAGCTTCGTCGCTCGCGGGCTCTCATGTGCCGCCATCTGCTGCGCCTTCTCGAGATCCCCGCCATTGGTCAGGTAGATGGTGATGCCGGTCGCCCGAAAGGTGTGGCAGCCGATTTTGGTGTGGATCCCGGCTTTCATCATCGCCTACCGCACGATTCGACCGCCATTTAAGGGTATCACCCCGTTTCGTCCGTAAATATTGGATAAGAGGCTAAAAAGGGCGTCTTTCGTTAGACTGTAGTATAAAAGTTCAGTATTCTACTACATGATTTACAAAAAATTTTAGGTTGCTACGGCAACCTAATCAACAAGCAGTTTCTGCTAGCTTTTGTACCACACCGCTTAGCGTATGATTTCGCACAATTCGGGGCGGTACCGTATCCAGTCAATAACGGGTTTAGGAGATATTAGCCGTTAAGACTGATAGCGGGAGGGTATGTGTAAGTAATCCATGCAGGGTTGCAAAAATTGGCAGTCCTTGTTTTTTCACTGTTTGGATAACTGACAAATGCCGTTCAATACTCCTGTCTCCTGCTTGTGATTTGGTTTCTCCACTAATTTTTCTCAGAATGACAAACTCCCGTAGGTCCCGCTCAGCCTGGTTATTCTGGATGGGGACGATTGGGTAGGCAAGAAACAGTAACAGTTTCTTCCGTTTCATTCTTGTCAAGGCAAGCTGCCTGTCCAATGGTTCATATCCAGTTGTTTGACGTGTGATGGTGTCAAACAGATTTCGTATGGTATCCTTCTTCTCCTGTACTGGGTCATGCCTATACTCTTTTGCTAACTGATAAAACTGCTGCCATTGCTGTACTACTTCCTGTTGTTTTTTCCTCTGTATTTTGTATCGTGGAGAGAGGCTCCGGTAGTGTCTGACTTCATGGATGAGACAGAGCTGTTTGCGGATAATCCGAAGCCGTTTGCCATTGGGACTGGCATCGTCTGACAGATATATCTTTTTTCTCCCATGTTTTCCCAGGAGTGCTGCCATGATACTGCTATTGTATTTTTTGGTGATCTTAAACAAACTGAACTGCATGTTCCCCGCAATATGTAAAAACTGTTGCTCAATCTGACTTGTTGCTCGTTGTCTCCGCTTTGCTCCGGTGGCATCTGCATGGAGATATGTGCTTTTATACAATCCTTGTTTGCGAAGATACAAATATGCTTCCTGGAGCTTTTGGCTATTCTTTTGCAGCATATACTGCAGTTCTCCATAGCTGATGCTGATACCAAACTCATGAAAAAATCGGTACAAAAGCGGCTGGGTGAACCGGCAGTGAAATTTGAGAAATGACACCAGACTTTGGGTGGTACGGTCAAACGAGATTCCCTTTACGTCGTCCGGTATAGGAGTGTTATAGGTCTTTCCGCAGGAAATACACTGTTTTCTTCTGCCATGATAGGCAGTATTGTTGCGCGTGATGGATACTCCCTGCACAATTTTTGTGGTAGTGGTAATCGTTTTAAACTCTGTTGAGCCGCAGGCACATTGCTTTAATTCTGGAAGCTGGATGTGATGGTCAACGACAATCTTTCCCCGTGTTCCTTTTTGCCACGGCTTACTGTCTTTTTCCATATCTTTTGCTGAAACATGGTGACTTTGTTTGTTGAACTGCGGTTTACGAGGGTATTTTTTCAAACGAGCTATTTCTTCCTTCAATGCTAAGATTTCCTTTTGTTGCAGATCTACAGTATCGAGTAAGGTACTGATTACTTGTTTTGCTTCATCAAATGATGAAATTTCATTTACATTAACGGTAGGCAGTTTGGGCATATGCTAACTCTAACATATCCCTATAATTTTTTCATCCAAAGGCGTTATTGACTGGATACGCGGTACCCTACTTACAGCTACCTGCCTGATTTGCCTGAGCAGGACGGCTTTATTGGTCCCGACCGCGGTGCCATTTACATCCCTCTCCGGCGGAAAAAGAACGCCTAGGTGGCCGGCGCATGGGTCTCTTCGATATGATGGATCTCGGAAACGTGTTTTGCCGCTTACGCGAGCTCAAACGAACGCCTTCAATGATGGTAGGTCGGGAAGCGTCGGCCCTTGATCATGGTTACCGGGTGCGGCATGTCGGTGGGCGCAGGATAACCAAACCCATTGCCGAGCATGGCACCCCGGGCACGGACATGGCAGAGTGGCGGCAATAACAGGAGAGCTGGGGAGGCACCATGAGGACGATATTGCGGTTGCTAATCCTGATCGCCGGCGTAGGTGGCGCGGCCATGTCGATCGATAGTGCCTGGGCGCAATACCTGATCATTGGCAATGACGAAAAGGTGTCCTTCGACGACAATACCGGCAAAACCATTACTCACCCGCCAGGCAAAGACACGGTTTCGATCATCGACATTTCTGATCCTGCCAAGCCGAAGGTCATCTCTAATCTGCCATTGATGAACACAATCACCGGTCCACCGGTCAACCTGGCGATCACCCCCGATCAGCATTTGGCATTGGTGGCCAATTCATTGAATTGGGTAAAAGACAGCAATGGCTGGAAGGGGGTCCCCGACAACAAGATCTATGTCATCGACCTGACGACGTCGCCTCCGCAGATCGGCACAGCTAACGCTGGGAAGCAGGCTTCGGGGATGGCGATCAATCATGCCGGTACGCTGGCGCTGATCGCCAACCGCGCCGAGGATACGGTCACGGTGTTGGCAATTGACGGAAAGAACGTGAAACCTGTCGGGACGGTATCAGTTGCCACTCAGCCGACCCCCACGGTGCCGGCACCACCCCCGGCGTTGCCCTCGGCTGTCGCAATCACCCCCGACGGCAAGCACGCGCTTGTGGCGAAGAGCGGCGCCAATCGGGTGGGATTGCTCGATATCGATGGCCAAAAGGTCTCCTACACCCAGGTCAACGGCAAAAATTACGATATGGCCACCGGTCTCACCCCGCTCAATGTCCAGATTACGCCCGATGGCAAGCTCGCTATCGTCAACAATATTGGCGGCGGCCAAGACGGCCAGGTCGATACGGTCGGCGTTATTGACCTCGAAGCGAACCCGCCCCGCGTTATCGATCAGGTTGTCGTGGGCGATGGCCCGGAAGGCTTGGCGATGAACCCGGCTGGAGGCTATGCCGCCTCGCTGATCTTGAACGGTACCGGAGCCACCCCGAAGACCGCGTTTTTCCGGCACAACCATTCTTATGTGGCATTGCTGAAGATCACCGGCAAAAGCGTGCGCAAGGTGGCGCAAGCCGAGGTCGGCGGCCTTGCTGAAGGTATCGCATTCAGCCCTGATGGACGCTTTCTCTATATCGGCAATTTCGTTGACGGCGACATGGATATCCTTCGCCTCGAAGGTGACGCGCTGACTAAAATCGGCAGCCTCGCTCTGCCTGGGCACCCGGCGTCAATGCGCGG
>JAFAOB010000407.1 GCA_019238055.1 Alphaproteobacteria bacterium | reverse complement strand
TCCGGACGCATCCCGGCAAACAATTCGACGCTGGTTCGCGCCAGTTTTTCGCCGATCTCGATCACCTCGCGCTGCAGATCGAGTTCCTCGAGAACACCCTGGACATAACGATTGCGGGCGAGTCCATCGCCCTCGAAGGCCGGGCCGATCGAGGTGCCGAACAGCAGATTGGCGCCGATCGATGAATTCAAATTGTAGCTTTCGGGCGCAAAGCGCTCGACGAGGTGAGCAAGATCGTCTGCCGCAAGCCGTTCAGCAAGCACATGGCGAGCTTCGACGAGCCGGTTCGCAATCTCAGGTTGCTGCACGGGATCGATCCTGCCGCGCAGCCCGAATTGATAGATGTCGATGTCGAGGTCGACGAGCCGCAGAATTTCGAGAATGCGGGCCTCAAGTGCCGCCATATCGGCAACACCGGCCTGTTCATAATCGATCCAATCGTCGCGGATGTCGAATTCGCTGTTGGCCGATTGTTGCGCCTCTATCACCCGCCGGCTGCGTTCGGCACGCGCCGCAGCGTCGCGAACCGCATCGGCGGCTTCATGCGGGTTATGGCGCAGACCAATCAATAGGTTGTCGCGCACGCTCGCCGACAGCAGATAGGTGGTCGGCCCGACATAGCCGATGCGGCGCCCGGTCACCGCCAATGGCAGCGTCGTGACATCGGCGCCGCCGATTGTCAACCGGCCGCCGGTCGGGTTTTCAAGTCGTGCCATCAGTTGCGGTAGTGTATTACGCCCACTGTTGCTGGAACCGACAATACCGATATCGGTACCGAGCGGAAAATCGAAATTGATCCCTTCGAGCAGATGAATCCCGTCGCTGTCAACGAGATCGACATTACTGGCGGTCACATCGCCGGTGAACGGTTCGACATGCTTCGGGAGTTCGAGCAATAGACGTCGGTCGAGCATATCAGCGACTTGAAACTGTTCGATGACCTGCTCGTATTTGATCGACACATCCTGCTGGTTTTGATAGTAGTCGAGCAGCTCCTTCCACGGCGCCGACATGTCTTTGTAAGCGGCAAGGACCGCCACCAGCGCACCAAAAGACAAGCTGTGTTTGATTACAAAATAACCACCAATCAGAAAAAAGAAAAAAGGTGTGAGATTGCCGAGAAGATTGTTGAGAAACTTGACGTTGAACTTACGATTATAGATATCAAGCCGAATATCATAGATCTCCCCGAGGCGCTCGGCAATTTCGGCAAGCTGATAGTGGGCGCCGTCATTGACGCGAATCTCGACGCGGGCGGCGATGGTCTCGCCGATGCGATCGGACAGAGAGCGGATCTTGCGTACCCGAGTGCGGCCGAGAGCGCGGATGACGCGCTGCATCTTTGGGATCAGATAGCCCTGCACCGGATAGAGCGCCAACGCCGCGGTGCCGAGCGCCGGGTTCTGCATGAACATAAAGAACAGGATCGTCAGCAAGGTGCCGGCTTGCGAAATCGGCACCGCAAACGCCTCGCCGACAAAGCCCCCGACCGGCTCCAGCTCGGCGGTGATCATCGCGACGATTTGGCCCTGGGCAACGCGGTCGAAATGATGCAGCGGAAAGCGCAGCACGCGTTGATAAAGTTCGTAGCGCAAGCGGCGCAGCATGCGCTCCCCAAGCTGTCCCTTTTTGATGTTGACGTGGAGCTTGAACCAGCCGTTGATCAAGATCAGCGCCAGAAACACCCCGCACAGCACCACGAGATAAGGGACCTGGTCGAGCTCCAGCCCGAAATACGATTGCGGGAAATGCTTGCCGGAAATGGCGCGGTTGATGATCTGTTTGGGCAGGTCGAGCGACCAATAAAGAAACGGAAACGAGGCCAAGGTCATCAAAACGACATAGATCTGCTCGCGCCAGCTGTAGCGCAGAATGAACCCGTAAACCGAGGGTGCGAGCCCGTCAGCTGAGACCTGCGGCGACAGCCGCCGGATCAGCGCGGATGAGGACAGGTTGGCGCCGATTGCCGAGACGACGTTCCGCAGAATTTTCATTTCCACCTTCTCCGCCCGCCGACGGGCATCTCGCCTTCAGCAGATTTGGGCTCGACAAGCGCCGATGTCGCCATTCGCGTTTTGCAGCGCGAGCACATTCTCCGCGCCGGAACTTTTGCCACCGTTGCACGATTTTCCCAACTGACGAGACGCGAAGAAGTCGCGCCAACCCTGAGCTTTATCGAGGTCGCTCAAAATGAAGGTAGGCAACATTCGCTCCCTTTTGGCGGGTGCGGCATGCGCCGCGCTGATGCTGGCCCCGGCCGTTGCCGAAACCACCGACAACGGGGCGGCGTCAGGTCGCAACCTGAGCCAGGAGCAGCAGCAGACCGGGCCGATCCCGCTGCCGAGTTTTGCACCGCTTGCGCAGCATATATTGCCGGCTGTCGTCAACATCTCGGTCCAACTGAACCAGCAAGGAGCGCTACAGGACCAGATGAGCGATGAGGATCAGGGCGGCAATGGCAACAACGGCGGTAGCAGCGGGAACGGCGGGGGCCTGCCGCAGTTTGGCGGGTCGCCATTTGACCAGTTTCTGCACCGCTTTTTTGAAAATCCGTTTTCTCAACCCCAACCCGGCGAGCACGTCATGGCGTTGGGTTCGGGTTTTGTCATCGATCCGCGCGGCTATGTCGTCACCAACAACCATGTCGTCGCCAATGCCGAGAAGGTCACGGTCACCTTTCAGGACCAGACACAATATCCGGCAACAGTCATCGGCCGCGACACCCGCACCGATCTAGCGTTACTCAAGATCAAGCCCGACAAGCCACTCGCCTATGTTACCTGGGGCAACAGCGACAAGGTCAAGGTCGGCGATTGGGTGGTGGCGGTCGGCAATCCGTTCGGGCTTGGCGGCTCGGTGACCGCGGGCATCGTCTCCGCCCTCGGGCGCAACATCAACGAAGGCCCGTACGATGATTTTCTGCAGGTCGACGCGCCGATCAATCGCGGCAATTCCGGCGGGCCCACCTTCGATCTTGCCGGCCAAGTCGTCGGGATCAATACCGCGATCTACTCGCCATCGGGCGGTTCGGTCGGCATTGGTTTTGCCATTCCCTCCAACCTCGCCAAGTATGTCGTCACCCAGCTCGAAGAGCACGGCAATGTGACTTGGGGCTGGCTCGGGGTTTCGATCCAGAACGTCACGCCGTCAATTGCCAAGAGCCTCGGGCTCAATCAGCCGGAAGGCGCACTGGTAGCCTCGGTCATCCCCGACAGCCCGGCCGCGAAAGCCGGCCTCAAACTCGGCGATGTGATCGTCGCTGCCGGCGATCACCCGATCCACGGCGCGCATGATCTGCCGCGGGTCGTGGCAGAAACCCCGATCGGCAGCAAGCTCGATCTGACGGTTGAGCGCAACGGCGAAAAGCGCCAGATCGTCGCCGACATCGGCAAGATGCCGGCCAAAATCGCATCGGCTGCGGGTACCAGCGAGATGCAGCCGAGTGCCGAGGGGAGCAGTGCTCTCGGCATGCAATTGGCGCCGCTCAGCCCCAGGCTGCGCAAGGAATTGAAGGTTCCGAGCGGAGTCAACGGCGTCGTTGTGGTGCAGGTCGCCAGTAACAGCCCGGTTGCGGCGATGGGTGTTCAGCAAGGCGACGTGATTCAATCGATTGACAAGCAGCCGACGACCACCCCGGAAGAGGCGGCGGCGGCTCTGAACCAGGCGGCCAAGCGCGGCAACATCCTGTTGTTGATTGACCGCGGCGGCGAGAGCATCTTTGTCGGCTTGTCGGTCAACAACGCCGGAAATGCGGGTTAGCGGCCCGCATCGCCGCAGATCAATATTGGATAACTGCTCATCAGATCCGTCACTGTCTGCTTCGTACAAAATTAGCGGCGGAGCCGTCGGGATCAGCTTATGATGGCTCGAGTGTCGCGCGGGGTGCGGGTCATGGTGGATTTTGCGGGCAGCCACGTTGTCGTGACCGGCGGGACCGGTGCACTTGGGCGAGCGGTTGTTGGAGCGTTGCGCGCCGCCGGTGCTGTTTGTCACGTGCCGAACTTGATAGCGGCAGAACTCGAAGAGTTCCCGTTTTCGAGCGATCCCGGGGTGCAGATCGCCCGCGATGTCGATGTTGGCGATGAGGCGGCGGTTCACCGATTCTTTGCCGGGCTGCCGCCGCTATGGGCATCGATCCATCTCGCTGGCGGGTTTGCAATGGCTCCGATCAGCGAAACTTCGGCGAGCGATTTCATCGCCCAGTTTCGGATGAACGCAATCTCCTGTTTTCTGTGCTCGGCGGCCGCCGTAAAGGCATTCCGCGCTCGCCGGCAGGCAGGGCCTGGCGGTGCTAAAGGCGGGCGGATTGTCAATGTTGCCGCCCGACCGGCGCTGGAGCCGCGGCTCGGCGCCGGCATGATCGGCTACACCGCATCAAAAGCGGCGGTCGCTGCATTGACCCAGGCCTTGGCACAGGAGGTCGTCGCTGACGAAATTTGGGTCAATGCGGTAGCCCCCTCGGTCCTCGATACGCCGACAAACCGTATGGCGATGCCGGATGCCGATTTCGGTATGTGGGTGGCGCCGGCGGCATTGGCCGAAATAATCGTATTTCTCGCCTCGGCGGACAACCGAGTCACTCGCGGTGCCGTCATCCCGGTCTATGGCGGGTCCTAAGGCGGCAGCCCGCTTGCCGGCGAGGCTGGCGTGCGGATTCTCGTACCGATCGACGGCGCAGCGCCAGCGCAACGTGCGTTAGCGCACGCGCTGACAATTGCGAATGGACGCGAAGACGCGTTGATCATTCTCGTCAATATTCAGAGCGCCGAGACCCTGGATGTTTCTGATGTTTCGGGGGTGGTGTCGGCGGCCGCGGACCGCAAGCTTGCGGCGCGACGATCAGCCCACGCATTGCGCGATGCGGTTGCGATGTGCCGCGAAGCTGGGCGCGCTATGAAACTCTGAGCGAACTTGGCTCAATCGCCGAGACCATCAGCCGGCTCTCGCATGAGCTGCAAACCGATCAGATCGTCATGGGCACACGCGGCCACGATGCGGTGCGCAGGATACTGCTCGGTTCGGTTGCAACCAAGGTCGTGCAACTCGTTTCTGTGCCGGTAACTTTGGTCAAATAACGTGTCGGGCGGAGCAGCTCGATCGTCTAAATTCCGCCTAAATTCCGCCCACCAGACCGTCTAAATTCCGCATAGCAGCAATCACTTTATGCATTTTAATAATATGTTAACATGTATTATATTGCAAAGCAGCAAGCCTGACGCTAGATCTTCATGATGAACGGGATTGAGTGCTGAGAGCCTCGATGAAACAGCGACTGGTCCACCTCGATCGAATAGCCAGCACGATGAATGCTTGGTTGCTTGCCGTGGCAATCGGATTGGGGACGCTCGATTTGACCGTGTTGGTGGCCAAGTCTCTGCCGGCACTGCCGCAAATGGCGATTCCCGGAAACGACGCATCCGCAGACCAGCCTATCGCAGCACCTCCGCCTTCGCCATCCGCCGCACCGCGAAATTAAGGGTGCATTCAAACCCGTGCCCGGGTTGCTGTGACTGCGATCCCACCGGGATCGTCGGGACGCAGGCGGGGCCAAACGCGCGCTCTAAAAGGGAAAGGAGCCGGTTCGCAGCGGAGCCGCGAGCTTGATCAACTCACCGATTGCAACGCCGGCCGCCAGCGAATTCTGCCAGCAAAATCCAAAAATTTCGCACGCCTGCAAATTTGACCGCCTCGTCCGTCATTTTTTGCGCAGCGGAAAGGACTTCCTGCCGAATAGGATCGCCTTTGGTGTGCGGTGCCGCTGGCGGCGGATTTCATCCTCGGCCGCGCGCCGCTGTAGCGCCTCGCGATCGGCCAAGTTAGGGGTTGCCTGAGTTCGCACGACACAGGCAGTCGGACACCGCGTCACACCATGCGAAAGAATGAAGGCGGCAATTTGCTGTTCCAATTCGCTGTGGGACATGTTTCAGCTTCCCTGAGCGGTCAAGCCAACACGGTGTTGGGCTAAACCTAGCCGTAGAAACTGGAATACTCTGCAAAATTGATGGTTAAGCTTGAAATAATCGTAGTTAATTTCGCTTGCACTGTCTCATCAGCGAATCGATGCGGCATTATTCCGTTCGAGTCTGTCTCGCGAATCAATGACATAAAGGCCGAAGTTAATGCCACTCCCTGATGCTCACCGCCTTCATCGTCCTGCATGGAAGGCGTTGAGACGGCAGAAGCGTTCCGTATAACGCCGATGATTGATGCTATTATGGCGCAAAGCCGCGTCGAACCAGCACTCAGGAGGAAGAAATATGGCACAGCCGAGCTATCAATCAGCCCTGATCGTCGGCGCTGGGCGAGGGCTCAGCGCCTCTTTGGCGCGGCTTTTTGCGCGTGAGGGGATGCGAGTGTCACTGGCTGCGCGCGATGCCGAAAAGCTGGCACCGCTTTGCACCGAGACCGGCGCAAAGGCTTTCGCCTGCGATGCTGCCAACCCGGATCAGGTGGCAAGCATGTTTAAGGCGGTCGACAGCGCGATCGGGGCGCCCGAGGTCGTCGTCTACAATGCCAGCGCCCGGGCCCGCGGCCCGGTCGCCGAATTGGTGCCGGCCGAGGTCGAACGCGCGCTGATGGTCAGCGCCTATGGCGGCTTCCTCGTCGCGCGCGAGGCCGTCACCCGCATGATCCCAAAGGGTCATGGTGCGGTGTTGTTCACCGGCGCTTCGGCGAGCGTCAGGGGCTATCCGTTGTCCGCCCCCTTCGCGATGGGCAAATTTGCATTGCGCGGGCTGGCGCAGAGCATGGCGCGCGAGCTGGCGCCGCAAGGGATTCATATCGGACACTTTGTCATCGACGGGGCTATCCGTAATCCAGGCCGGGTCGAACCGGCCGACAAACCCGATAGCATGCTCGATCCCGATGCGATCGCCGCGACGTATCTAAGCATTCTCAACCAGCCGCGCTCGGCCTGGACCTGGGAGGTTGAGCTGCGGCCCTGGGTCGAGCGCTTCTAACGGGTTACCGGGCTGCGGCGCCACTCTATCAGGGCGGAGCCCGGTTTCGATCACAGCCGGGCGCCAGCCAGAGCCGGAGCGATGGAGAGGCGGGGCATGGCGGCACCGTCGGCAAGCCCAGGTATACCCGGTATTGCCGACAGACCTTTCCCCTTCCTCATCGTTCTGCGGTGTTGCATGGTGCCGTCCCCATGGTCCGCCGCCCTTAAAACACGATGTTCGAAGCCGAAGCGCGGTGGCTCGCTGCCGCACTCGACCGGTTTGCGCCGGAGCGGTTGTCGCCGCTGCTCAACCTCGGCAGCAGCACACAGGTCTTCCGCGAACAGATCCAGCCCTGGACCGAGGAAAGGCTGTTCCGGCCGCTGTATGCGCGGGGAGTCCAGGTTGTGCATGTCGACAGACGCTGCGAGCCGGGGGTCGATGTGCAGGCCGATCTGACCGATCCCGCCGATCTGCCGCGCCTGCGGGCCCTGCGGCCCGGGTCAGTCTTGTGCTGCAATTTGCTGGAGCACGTAACCGACCCGCAGCGTCTCGCCCGCCATTGCCTCGAAATTTTACCGCAGGCCGGCCTCGCCTTTGTCAGTGTGCCGTTCAGCTATCCACATCATCGCGATCCGATCGACACGATGTACCGGCCGAGCCCCGCCGAATTGATCACCCTGTTCAACGGGGCCGATCTCGTCACCGCGGCGATCATTGGCGCCGGCCAGTCTTACCGCGACGATATTCGCCGCCGCCCGTGGCTGCTTCTTCGCCATATGGTTCGCTTACCCTTTCCGTTCGTGTCGTTCGAACAATGGCAGCGATCGATGGCCAAACTTTATTGGCTCTTTGCCGAATACCGCATCACCTGCGCGGTGTTCGCAAAACGCTGAGCCGAGAGCGCCGAGGTCGAAAACCATGACAACGCAGCGGTTTTACCGCATGCATGCTCGGTCGTTGTGATCGCACGGTGCTAATCGTTACAATCGGCTAATGCGCGTTCTTTATCACACCTTGCTCTCTCCGGCCGCACGTAAGGTGCGCGTTGTGTTGCGGGAAAAGAACCTCGATTTCACCTTAAAGGCCGAAAAGACCTGGGAACGACGGCCAGAATTCCTCGCACTCAATCCAGCCGGCGAGGTTCCGGTGCTGATCGAACCCGATGGCACGGTGCTCGCCGATGCGACGGCGATCGTCGAATATCTCGATGAGGTTTATCGCGAAAAGCTGCTGATCGGCATAAATCCGATCGATCGCGCCGAGGTGCGGCGGCTGACCGCCTGGTTCGACATCAAAATGAATCTGGAGGTCACTGAAAACCTGCTCGGCGAAAAGCTGATGAAGCGCTATCTCGGGTTGGGTCAGCCAAACTCGCAGGCGATTCGTGCCGGCCACGCCAATCTGCCGCACCATCTCGACTATATCGTCTATCTGATCGACCGACGGCGCTGGCTCGCTGGCGACCATTTCTCGATCGCCGACATCTCTGCGGCGGCGCACCTGTCGAGCCTCGATTATCTAGGCGACGTTCCGTGGGACGACCATGAATTGGCCAAGGAATGGTACGCGCGGATCAAGTCGCGGCCGAGCTTTCGCCCGATCCTCGCCGACCATGTCCCCGGCGTACCGCCCCCGCCACACTATGCCGATCTGGACTTTTGAGTGGCCGGTCAGGGATTTCGGGTCGGGTAGGGGCAGGCTTAAGCTCGACCTACGGCACTGTTACCGTCCGTGCGCTCCTTGTGTTGCCGATCCTACTTTATAAGCGACACACGCAACGGCTTCCTGTGGTGACGTCATTGCGATATCGCGCCACTTTAGAGGCGGTTTTCACAACTACCTTTGGTTGGTTTAGCCTCATCTTTAGTCCTGTGCCGTAGCTGCCCAAGTTTGGATACCAGACAAGGACAGCCACATTGGATTTCAGACTTCTGCACCTCATCGCTACCGTGATTGACGCGTG
>JAFAOB010000382.1 GCA_019238055.1 Alphaproteobacteria bacterium | reverse complement strand
GTTATTCAAATGGTTGATAATCGCTAGACTTTTACACGCATTTCAGAACCAATTTACCGTGCATAGGCGCATGTAGTGCAACGACTATTGATAGAACATTACAGCCGCAATGTGCGCGAAAAGGAAGGTGCAACTGTAGTGCTAGGCGGAATCGCCGAGGTCCAGAAGTGGCATTCGGTCATGCCAGTATCGCCACCACTTGGATTTACGATCACCGCAAGACGCGTTCTGAGGATAGTCTGACCTTTAAAGTGAATTACTGAACCTAAGAGGCAGCGATCTGGGCAACGTCGCGGCTGCCCAGATGCAACAGCACTTATCCCGACGCGATTAGGGTGACTTCCTACCGAAAGGGCTTACTCCGCCGCCTGCCGAGCCTGACCCTCATTCTGGCGTACCGACCGGCGCCGCTGGAGCTGCTGCTCGAGGGGACCGAGCGTCTCTTCAGCCGTGCGACGAACGGCGCGGACCAGAGTGACGCTGTTCTCGATTAAGGTGTCAAGATACTGGCGCGCGAACCGGTACTGCAGCTCCATATAGGCGGCTGGGCTCGCGAGCCGGACGAATTCTTGCGTTGCCTGCAGATTGGTGCGGACTACGCCCTCGATGAAACCGGCCATGCCGCGCTGCAGATCCTGTAGA
Organism: Alphaproteobacteria bacterium; assembly: GCA_019238055.1. Classification (GTDB taxonomy): domain Bacteria; phylum Pseudomonadota; class Alphaproteobacteria; order ATCC43930; family CGMCC-115725; genus AP-15. Next base: position 2,263 of record JAFAOB010000382.1, on the reverse strand, counting down.
CCGCCCCGCGCGGTATCCGGGAGCACCATAAGCGAGCGGATGTCCTCGCTCGTGCCCTGAACCGTCTGGGCCACCTCACGGCTGAGCTGTTCGAACCGCTCGGCTGCGTTCTGAACAATTTGCTGCTGGGTCTCGGCCAAGTCCTGCGTTCCCTGGCGAATACTCTCGCTGCCAACCTGGCCGCTGCGAATCACGGCATCGGCGCCAGCCTCGCCGACCCGGCGAGTGGCGTCGACAGCAAGCTCACCCCCACGCCGAACGGCATCACTGGTTGTACGACCACTGGTCTGGACTGCCTCAGCGGCTTGGCGTGCGGGATTCTGTTGAGTGGTATCAGCCATGTGTTTCTCCCTTGGAGATGATGGTTTAGGTTTTGCTTAAGTTGCGCCTGCTGCCCTGCTGCGGCGCACATAGATTGCCGTACTGCGCCGCACAATATTTTTGTTAACCAAAACGCACTCTGGTGATAATGGTTCCGTAAGGCTTGTATGGCCGAGTTGCAGGCGGCGCCGCTCCATCGCCGAAGCCACCCCGATATGGGCAACCTTGATTATGCGTCGGCAACCGCGAGGCGCGCGCCGATCGTTAGCGCGGCGAGATGGTAGACCGCATTGCGCCCGCCCGCCATCTGTCAGCTCTATCTCGTCGAGACACGCTTGAAGCGCACTCGCCGGCTGATCTCGCGCCGATCCTCGGGATAATATCGTTGCATTTCGGGCCTAATCGGCATTTCCACCCACGTTGGCCGAGCCTTCGGTCCTGCTTTTGCCGAGCAGATGATAACCACTCGCTCGGCTGATGCCGAGCTAGCGCGCGTCGGTACCCCGAAAGGCCGGTCCGGCGCCTCCCCAATGGGTGATTTGACCCGCGATTTCACCCTAAACTTCCCGGCACCTGCCATGGCGGCGCACCGCCCGAGGGCGGAGCCGTGTCCCGTGAAAGGATACGCGGATGATCGACACGCGCCATCCGATTCCAAAGCAATTTGATAATGTCTATGGGGAAATCGCTCGGGCGGTCGGGGTCGACCCCGAAGCGGCAATCCCGGAGCCACCGCTAACTGCGGCTGAGATGGCGATCGCCGCCAAGCACGAACGCGAACGCAAAGCCAAGTGCCGGACCCAACGCCCGGCGCGCAAGCGAAACCGACCGTTACGCAGTTTCCTGTTCCAGTGATTGAATACGCAATGATCTGGTCAGCCAATGCTATGGATCATCACCACTTGACTCGGCGATCAGGGAAACCGCAAAATCTCTTGCCCGGCAATGTGAGCATTGTGCTCGCAGACCATTTTATTGCCGTATTGGCTCATGTAGCGTTTGCTCATCTCGATTGGGAACAGATCAGTGCCGCGCAGGTCGGTCTTGATTGCAATACCTTCGCGTTTGCACATCTTGCGCATGCCATTGCTAACCCGTATGACCAACCCGCGGCGTTTTTGTTCAAGGGCTCCGGCTTGCTCGACCCACCACAACGCCGGTTGGTCGGTGATTGCAGAATTTCGCGGATCGGCCTTAAAGCGCTCCTCGACCAGAACGGCGATATTGGCCTCGCTGAACTTTTCCTCCAATTGCACAAGCCTGGCTTCGAGGCGTTGAATGACCTCGATCAGACCAGCCTGGTTTTTGCGATAGGCACGCTTGATGTCGATCAGCCGCTGGCGGTAGCGATGACCGGCCTCGTTCTTTTCGAGGAGCGCCAGGTGCTCGGCCATGTCGATCGAGATGAAATATTCGATCGGCCCGCGAAGCCCACTAGACCTTGCGTTACCCGAATTTGGATAACCTACATTTTGTTCCTGATCGTCTGGTACCTTGACGTAATCGAGATTCTCGCGAAACAGGGTGCGACGTTCCTGGATCCAGGTTGCGTAATGCCGCCCGACCTTGAGACCGCGATGAACGTCGTGGGCGTTGATTGTCTGGATCGTCTGGCTACCGATCAAGCGTTCGTGAACCGGGATTGGCTCATCGCCAATGACCGGCTCGAGGGGGAGCAGCGGATGAGCAGTCTTTTCGCTTTCGCTTTTACCAAAACCAAACATCAAGTGTCGGTCTCTCCAAAATTTACCCGACGCTTCAAGACCGTTGACGGCGCAAACGCCACCTTGCGACCGGCAGGTATTGCAACCGACTCACCGGTGCGCGGGTTGCGCCCCATACGCGGAGCGGTCGTCTTGACCCGGAAGCGGCCAATGGCACGGATATCGAAATCCTCGCCCAATACCAGGGTCTGAGCCATTGATTCGTGGTAGTAGTGCAA
>JAFAOB010000053.1 GCA_019238055.1 Alphaproteobacteria bacterium | reverse complement strand
GCCGATTTCGACATCGTCCGGCGCAATATTGGCATCCCCGAGCGGCTGTTGCTGATCGGCTTGCCGCTGACGATCGTGCTGGGGTTCCTCACCGCCAAGCTTGTGCTCCCTGGCATCGCCCCGCTCGAAATGGCGCTGTTAGCGGCGCTGCTGGCGCCGACTGACGCCGCCCTCGGCAAGCCGGTCGTGACAAATCGCGAGGTGCGGCGGTGATGCGCGAGGCGCTCAATACCGAGAGCGGCCTCAATGACGGGATTTGCGTGCCGATCGTCGTATTGCTGTTGGGGTTCGCGGTCGAGACCCAGACCGAGCACAGCACAATGATCCATGCCGGCAAGATCGTCGTCGAAGAACTCGGGATCGGCCTCGCGGTCGGTCTCGTCTTGACCGGGCTCACCGTGCGTCTGTTACGCTTTGCTGCGGGCAAGGGGTGGATCAGTGAGCACTGGGAGGACGTCCCGATCGTGGCGCTGGCGGCCGCCTGTTTGCGGCGGCACAGGCGATCGGCGGCAGCGGGTTTATCGCCTGCTTTGTCGGTGGGCTGTTGTTGAGCAGGCTGCGCCCGGCATACAAAGAAGTGTTACTGCGCGGCGCCGGCGAGGCCTTGGCGCTGTTGACCCGGGTCACCTTCGGGGTTGGCGTGCTCGCCCAAATCATCCCCCGCCTCGGCTGGGCGGCGTTGATTTACGCGGTCCTGAGCCTGACCGTGATTCGTATGGCTCCCGTGGCGCTGTGTCTTGCCGGGACCGGGATGCGACTTGCCGACAAATCGTTTGTTGCCTGGTTTGATCCGCGCGGGCTGGCGACGATCGTATTCGGGGTCATCGTCTTCAACGAGAAGCTGCCCGGAAACGACACGATTATTGTTGTCGCCGGAGGCACCGTGCTGTTGAGCGTCATCGCCCACGGGGTCAGCGCCAACCCGCTGGTCAAAGCGATCGCCAGCCGCTCGGCCGAACAATCGCCGGCAACCAGGTGCGCCTGAGTGCTTGATGTTTTACGTGCCGAGTTGAACCACCATGCCGCCGGCGCCGAGGCTCAACGCCAGACCCTGACGCTTTGTGTGCAATTGCAGATAGACGCCGTGCGAATTCTGCAGCCACATCTGGCCCCTGCCCTGCTCGCCGATTGCAAAGCCGGTTTGGGCCTGGCCGTAGACGCCGTTGAAATCTTCGAGACGGTACAGGTTGTAGACGGTGCCGACGGCGTCGATCGTCGAGATCCCGATCCCGCCGATACCAAGCCCTCCCAATTTGAATGGATAGGCGCGGCCGCGGAAATACAATGTGCCGCCACCCGTGGTGCCGCTGCCGATAAAGGCGATCTGCACCTGGTGGATATTGACGCTGCCCGACGGGCGCAGCGGCGCATTTTGGGCGCTCGCGTTTAGCGCAAGCCCGCTCAGCAGCAGTGCCGAGACCACCGCACGCGTAAACCGACGACGGTCGTAAACTGACATCTGCGATCCCCTTTTCGACACACCGAGCGCTCCGAAGCGGAGCGCCCGACATTTCAGATTATTTCCATGTCAAAAAGAAGCCGATGTCGCCGGGCACGCCACTGGGGTATTCGAGCACTTCCGCCTTGAGCCCAAACCCGAGCGGTTGCAAGTAATCGCGCCAAAATTCATAATACGCTTTCGGGCGACCCTCCAAGTCCGCGGCCAATCGGGCTCGGAGTTGTTGATATGGCGGCCACGGTCCGTGCACATGATGTGATATAGCCGCTGTCGATATAGATCGTATCTTCGGGCATCACCCCCACCCTCGCGGGCGGCGACCGAAGCAATGCGAATTCGGCCCGTTCAGGCCGGACGCTCGAAATAATAGGCCAGCGCGAATAACAGATAGACCCCAATCAAAAGCAATCCCTCAAACCACGTCGTCTCACCGTCTCCGGTAACCGACCTGACGATGAATGCCGCGCTGGCAATCGCAAACAGATCGAGCGGGCTGCCAAACACGAGGTTCATCGGGTGACCAATGACCCACGAGGCCAGCACCAGAACCGGCGCAACCACCAGCGCGATCTGGATCGCCGACCCGATGCACATGCTGAAAACGATATCCATGTTATTTTGCCGAGCAAAAACGACGGCGGCGAAGAGGTCGGATGCGGTACCAACCAATGCCAACACGACAATGCCCATAAAGACTGGCGACAACCCGAGTTGCTCGGAGGTCGGCTCAAGCGCGGTAGAGGCGAGTTCGGCTTCGAGCGCGATCAGACCGGTTCCGGCGCCCATGACGAGCAAAGCCCGGGCAAGGCTCCAACTCGCCTCGCCATGCGGCGCCTCGCCCGCGAACAGGTCGCGATGGGTGACGAGCGTATAGACGAGGTTGGCCGCATAGAGCACCAGCAAAACGATGGAAACACCCAGACTCAGGTGCTCGTCGATAAAAGAGATGTTCGCGCGAGGTGCTACAGCGCGTTGGGTGAGGTCGAAAACCGCGGGCAGCAGGATCGCAACGACGACCAGGAACAGCAGTGTCGACAACAGACCGGCGTTCGCCTGGTTGAAGGTTTGCCGGGACCGTCCCACCCCGCCAACCAGCGCGGAGATGCCGAGAAACAATAGTGTCGTTCCAATGATCGAGCCGGTGATCTGCGCCTGGACGACCCGGATTTGCGCTTGCCGGAGAACAAAGAGGGCGAGGACCAACTCGGCGGTATTCCCGAAGCTGACATTGAGCAGACCGCCGATCGTGCTGCCAGCGCGTTCTGCGAGCTCTTCGGTGGCGCGACGGAGCCAATCGGCAAGAGCGGCGATCGCGACGATACTCGTGAAAAAGACCCAACCGGGTTGCGCTTTGACGAGAAAACGGAGAACCAGCGACAGCGGGATAAAGAGCAGGAGGGCATAGCCCATCAGGGCTGACAACCTACGGCGCACCTGCGGCTTCAATCCTGTGCGATATCCTCAAGGTATACCGAATACTGTCGCGAGTGGCGCCGGCAAGCCGCGGAGCGAATTACAACCCGCAGACAAGTCTCCTCTATACTTCGACGGAAGTATCGAGTCCGGCAACGGGCGCGCATCAAGGCGTCATTGTGCGAGGCGGCTCCTCCCAGCGGCGAAGAAGCTCCGACGCATACCATGCTAGAGTGATCGCGATAACGGGTTGGTTGCCTGTTACCAGCTGAACGCCGGCTAAGGTGAACAAACCGAACATGGCAAGAGTGGTCAGGTCAAGCTGACCCGATGTAACCCGTTGCACCAGCTCGTCGAACGTCGCGACTTCGGCCCGAATCTGTTCGGCGACCGCCGGTGGCGGCCCGAGATCGACAAGTTCGCCGAGGCCGCTCGTGGCAGCGGCCACTAACAAATCTGCGATGTTGCCGGAGTGGTGCACGAGCACGCTTCCCGTCAACGGGTCGGATTCGACACTTTTGACCTGCGGAAGCTGATTAAGCCGCTCCTCGACATGCTGAAAGAATTGCCGATGGTGCCGCCGGTTGTGAATCCGAAGTCGAATGCGGCCCGGAACGCTGTGAACGACGTGCGCCGTTGTCTTTGATGAAGACCGCCTAATGGACGACATCGGGACCTGGACTCGTCTGCAATTCCGCCGTCTCGCTTCGGTGCATGGCTCTCTCCTCGTGGAGCTCGGCCTGGACTTCGGCGGTGATGTCCTCCACGGTCTCGCGGAGCTCGGCTGCGGCCACCCGCCCCCGCTCGAACAGAACCAGCCCGGCCTTGATCCCGGCCTTGGCGGCGGGCCGGGCCACGCGACCGAGCGCCGGCGCTATAGCCGGGGCCAGGGCAACACCGATCAAGCCGCCAACCACCAAC
>JAFAOB010000493.1 GCA_019238055.1 Alphaproteobacteria bacterium | reverse complement strand
GCGCGCCATCTGATTGAGAACTTCTTCGCCAGGCTCAAGCAGTTTCGCGCCATCGCCACGCGCTACGACAAGACCAGCCGCAACTTCCTCGCCGCCATTTATCTCGCCGCGTCAGTCATTTGGCTCAATTGAGGACAGGCCCTAGAGTCTTAGCGAATTAATTTCGGAAGTACTGAAGCCAAGCGCGACATAACCCGCTACATCGCAGCACCCCGGTGCGATTCGCGCTGTTCGCGGCGCAGCGCGTTGCCCAAAGCACCGTAGCTCCCTTGGCCCTATTCGGCGGCCGCGGGTTCGCTACGGACCAAACGGGCAATCTCCTTCTGGCGGTCGAATTCCGCGCGCCGCCGGCGGAGCTCCTCAGGCGATAACCGATCGATATTCGAGTAGTCGAGTTTCCAGGACGGGTCCTCGCTCCAGCGTAACGGCGACTGCACGGTTGTTCGGGCTGCCGGCGCAGCTTCGAGTACGCGCAAGGCCAATTCCAGCGTCTGGGCCTGCGAGGCCGGATCGTGCGGCCGTCCGGCCGAATTGCCCAGTGGAAAATCGCTGAATAAAAAACGCGGCACGCCGACATATTCAACGATGTCTTTGGCACAGCCCATGACAATCGTGGCAATGCCGTTCGTCTCCAGATGGCGGGCAGCGAGGCTGACGGTTTGATGGCAGACCGGGCAATTCGGGACAAGGATCACCGCGTCGACATCATCGGCGCGGCAGCGTGCGAGCAATTCCGGACACTCGCGGGTCATAGTCGTGCGCTGGCTGCGGTTGGTTGGCGCGCCGTGGAAATGCGGAGCAACCGAGCCGATACGGCCCTCGGCCGCCTGTAACCGTAACTGCCGCAAGGGAAACCAGGTGTTGCTGTCCGCGGCGGTCGTGTGCGTGCGGTCATAGGCGACATGGGAAATCCGCAAATCGGGATCGGCGGCGCTGTCACCCGAATAAACCTGATAGAATTTGGCCGCCGCATTGTAGGACGCACCCGGACCTTGGTCTCCCTTGTCAGGCTGATAGGGAGCGGCAGTCGTGATCAGCGCAATGCGGCAAAGCGCCAGCGGTTTCGCGAGCGGCTGAAACGGCACCGCGGCGTAATGCGCCCAGCGATAAGGCGCGCCATAACCCAGCCCCTGATAATAGTCGCGGATGCGCTGCAGATAGGGGATCGGCGCGTCGTAATCGGCGGCGAAGCCGAGTCCGGTATCCGGTCCGCTCATCGCCCCTTCCTCACCGTCAATCAGCAAAGCCTAAGAGCCGTTGGGCGTTCTGATGCAGGATCCTGTCACCATTCTGCTATGCCGGCCTAACCGTATGCGCATCGACAATCATACCGCGGCAGTTCTCTCGCTTCGGGTCTTGGGCGGGTTGACCCTAGGCCCGGTCTGGTCCATGGGCAAGCGGCATTGGCGCCGGATCTTGGCCGTTGCCCTCGGTCAAAACAGGCTCAATTGATCACCGACTTGCGGCGGCGGGCGAAAGCGGCTCGTGTCGAGCAAATCGAGAGTGCGCTGGTTGAAGCCAAGCTTGCGGCTGGCGCGATCAAACCGCACTCCGAGCATGTCGGCGTAGGGCCCCTTGCCGGTCATCCTTTTTGACCAGGTCGAATCGTACAGCCGCCCGCCATGGGTCTGTGCCACGAGCGACAGCACATGTGCCGCCTTGTCGGGGAAATGAGCCTCGAGCCATTTGCGAAACAAGGCCTTCAACTCGAGCGGCAGTCGCAGCAGGGTATAACCGGCCGAGGTGGCGCCGGCGGCGCGGGCCCGCTCGAGGATGTGCTCCATCTCGCTGTCATTGAGCGCCGGGATCATCGGCGCACTCAAAACTCCGGTCGGGATCCCGGCCTCGGCTAGGGCCGCGATTGTTTCGAGCCGACGCTCGGGGGTCGCGGCCCGTGGCTCCATGATTCGCGCCAGACTGCGGTCGAGCGTCGTCACCGAAATCGCGACGATTGCCAGCCCGTCTTTGGCCATCTCGGATAGGATGTCGAGGTCGCGCTGGATCAGGGCCGATTTGCTGACGATCGTGACCGGATGGCGGAAATCGCGCAGGACTTCCAAGATCGACCGGGTGATGCCGAGCCGGCGCTCGACCGGCTGATAGGGATCGGTGTTGCTGCCGAGGGCAATCGGGCGGCAGACATAGCCCTTCTTGCGCAATTCTGCCGCGAGCAAAGCCGCCGCCTGCGGCTTGTAAAACAGGCGGCTCTCGAAATCGAGGCCGGGCGACAGGCCGAGATAGGCATGGCTCGGTCGCGCGTAGCAATAGATGCAGCCATGCTCGCAACCCCGATATGGATTGATCGATCGGTCGAAACCGATATCCGGCGAGCCATTGCGGGCAATGATCGTCCGGGTCGCGTCGACCGAAAGGGTGGTGGCGAGCGGCAAAGGCGCGGCATCGGCCGATCCCCAACCGTCGTCGAAGGAAACACGCTTTTCAGCCTCGAAACGGCCGGTCTCGTTACTCGCCGCACCCCGGCCCTTGTGCGGTGCTGTGATGCCCGACATATCCATCAGCGCATCATGCCGGAGACCTAAGAACGTATCAAGAACTTTTAAGCCTCTCGGTCATCATACCGACTCTGAATGCGGCTCAGAGTCTCCCGGCGACTCTCGCAGCACTGCGCCCGGCGCCAGTAGGCGAAATCATAAGCGTCGATGGCGGCTCGACCGACAACACCGCGGCCCTCGCCATTGCCGCCGGCACTCGGGTCATCACCGCACCACGCGGCCGCGGCCTCCAGCTTGCCGCTGGTGCCGACGCCGCAAACGGCGCGTGGCTGTTGTTCCTGCACGCGGATTGTCGCTTGGAATCGGCGTGGGCTGAAGCGGTGGCAGGCTTTCTCGCCAGACCGGAGGCCGAGACCCGCGCCGGCTATTTCGACTTTGCTCTCGATGATCCGAACCCGGCGGCACGCCGGCTGGAGCGGATCGTTGCCTGGCGCTGTCGGGTTTTGGCGCTGCCTTATGGCGATCAAGGTCTGCTGATCAGCCGCGCGCTCTACAACATTATCGGCGGATTTGCGCCGCTGCCGTTGATGGAGGATGTCGATCTGGTGCGGCGCCTCGGCCGGCATCGGCTGGCGCGCCTCGGAGTGCGCTGCCTCACTTCGGCCACCCGTTATCGGCGCGGCGGATACTGGCGGCGGCCATTGCGCAACCTGTTTTGCTTATCGCTCTATTTGGCCGGCGCATCGCCGCGGCACATCGCCCGGATCTATGGTTGATGCGCCCCCGTCTCGTGCTGTTTGTCCGGGCGCCGGCACTCGGACAAGGCAAGCGCCGGATAGCGCGGGACCTCGGCGATGTCGCAGCGCTTCGTTTTGAACGCCGGATGATTGCGCGCCTGCTGCGCCGCCTGGCGGGTGATCCGCGCTGGCGTCTGCAGATCGCGGTGACGCCGGACCGAATGTGCCGAGAGGCCGCGCGCTGGCGGCACCGGATCAAGGTCGCTCCGCAGGGCGATGGTAATCTCGGATTGCGGATGCGGCGCGCGATCGCCAATGCCCCGGCCGGGCCGGTGGTGCTGATCGGCAGCGACATCCCGGCGATCGCGGCCCATCACATCGCCGCCGCGTTCCGTCTGCTCGGCAAATGTGATGTGGTGTTTGGCCCAGCGATCGACGGCGGGTTCTGGCTCGTCGGCGCGCGACGGCGGCCGCGATTGCCGTCGCGGTTGTTCGAGCGGGTGCGCTGGTCCAGCTCTTACGCGCTCGCCGACACGCTCGCCGGGCTGCCTCGGGGCGTAACAGTCGGGTTTGTCGATATGCTCGAAGACGTCGATGACGGCGACAGTTATCGCCGGCTCAATCCACAGCGCGGGTTCTGAAAGCCTCACTCGCAACAACCGGCCTCAGCCTTACGTCGCGCGGTTGATAATCGGAGATCGCGCAGCGCATGATTAGCGGCGACGCTTCGCACAACGAATGGAGGTCAGCAGATGTTGCAGGAATTGTTGCCGCAAGCGGAACGGATCGCTGCAAAACTGAAGGCGCGCAACGAGACGATATCGGTCGCCGAGTCATCGACCGCCGGGTTGCTGTGCGCGGCCCTGCTCGCGATCCCCGGCGCCTCGGCCTATTTCATGGGCGGTGGGGTCGTCTATACGCGGCAGTCGCGGGCTGAACTCCTGGGTGTCACCGAACAGGAGTTGACCGGCATAACCCCGTCCACCGAACCATATGCCGCACTTTTTGCGCGCAAGATCCGCGGCAAGCTTGCGACCACCTGGTCGCTTGGTGAAACCGGCACCGCCGGTCCGACCGGGAGCCGCTACGGGCACGCCGCCGGGCATTCCTGCATTGCGGTGATCGGCCCGAATGGCGAGCGCTCGATCACGGTCGAGACCGGCAAAGCCGATCGCCTCGACAATATGCGCGCGTTTTCGATCGCGGCGCTCGATTTGCTGGAAAAAGCCCTCGGCTGAACCTGCAATCGCGGTCCAGTCGCCAGCGCGCCGATGGACCGGCATGCCACAGCAATGGATTTGGGACGGTGGCAGAACCGCGAAGGCAGCGCCGGCGCTTGCGCGCGCTTCTCAAGCCTTGCGTCGGCGCCGTGTCGATGTTGCCGCGGCGGTGGGATCGGGGGCAGCTTCCTCGCGCGCGCGGCGGCGCCTGGGTGCGGCCGACGCTTTCGGTTCAGCGGTCTCGGCCGCGGGCTTGTTGTCGCGGCCGCCCGCGACCGGCAACAGCAGCGGGGGCTGGCGGCGATCGCCGGCGGATCGCGCCCGCCGCGCTGCTGACGGCGGTGGTGCGACGGGGGTGGCTCGCCCCGAGCCCGCCTCTTCACGTGCCAAGCTGCGCTTCAGCGCGTCCATCAGGTTGATGACCTTGGGCGGCTTCTCGATTTCCTCGGCGGGTGCGGTTATCTTGCCTTTGAGCTTGCTCTGGACCAATTCGCGCAACGCGTCCTGATAGCGGTCGTGAAAGCTCGACGGCTCGAAGGCGCCGGCTCTGCGCTCAATGATGGTTTCGGCGATTGCCACCAGTTCGGGATCGGCCTCCTTCTCCTTGTCGCCAAAATCGGCGGCGCGGACCTCGTCGCTGGCGCGCAGGGTCGACATGACGAGCCCGGCGCCGCGGGGCTCGATCAATACCTGCCGCTCACGGTTTGCCAGCACGATGCGGCCGAGCCCGACTTTGTTGGCGCGCGCCATTGCCTCGCCGATCACGCGAAAGGTCTCGGCCGCGATCTGGCCGTCGGGGTAGACGTAATAGGGCGTGTCGAGATAAGGCGGATCGACCTCGTCGCGGCTGACAAAACGATCGAGCTCGATGATGTTCGACGACTCGATTTTGAGATCCTGCAATTCCTCGTCGGTCACCGTGACATAGCGGTCGCGATCGAATTCGAACCCTTTGACAATCTGATCGCGACTGACCTCCTCCCCGGTTTTCGAGTCGAAAAGCCGCTGCGAGACCCGGTTCCCGGTCTTCGAATTGAGCTGATGGAGGCGAATTCGTTTCGACTCGGTCGTCGCGGGGGTCAGATAGACCGGGCAAGTGACGAGGGAAAGACGTAAAAACCCGCTCCAACTCGCGCGCGGCATGTCGATCTCCTCTGCTGCGGTGTTAGCAATCCACATCAGGAGATAACGCTCAACGGAGAACGACAGGCCTTGACGATGAGCAAGTTTTTGACAGGCGATCGGCGGCCATGGCGTTAACGGAGTATAGGCGCAAGCGCGATTTCACGAGGACGCCGGAGCCGGCGGGGGTGGAGGTCGGGCCTCGGGTCTCGCCGAAATTGTCGTTTGTGATCCAAAAGCACGCCGCCCGCCGGTTGCACTACGATTTTCGTCTCGAACTTGATGGGGTGCTGAAAAGCTGGGCGGTGCCGAAAGGGCCCAGCACCGATCCTGCCGAGAAGCGCCTCGCGGTCCATACCGAGGACCATCCGCTCGAATATGGCGGGTTCGAGGGGGTGATCCCGGAACGGAATTATGGCGCGGGCGCATCGATGATCTGGGATCGCGGCAGCTGGACCCCGCTCGATCCCGACCCCTGGGCGGCTTATGCCAAGGGTGCGCTCAAATTCAAGCTCAACGGCCAGAAGCTGCACGGCAAATGGGCTTTGGTGCGGATGGGCGGCCGGCATGCGGGTCGGGATAAAGAGAACTGGCTGTTAATTAAGGAGCGCGACGCCGCCTCCGTGCCAGGCAGCGGTGACGCGATCGTCGCCGACAATCCTCGAAGTGCCGCGACCGGCCGCACAATCGAGGAGATCGCCGCCGACCGCGACCGCATCTGGGGCCCAAATGGTGAGGAGCGCCCCGAGTGTCCCACCGAAGCTCAGCAGCACCAGCCACTTGTTGACCCGGCGGGAATTGCAGGTGCCGAAAAGGCGCGAATGCCGGCCGACCCACGGCCGCTACTTGCTTCTATCGCGGCACAGCCGCCGGATGGCCCCGATTGGCTCCATGAAATCAAATATGACGGTTATCGCCTGCTGGCGCAGGTTCAGGACGGCGATGTGCGGCTCACAACCCGCAATGACCTCGATTGGACCGGCAAATTCCCGGCCTTGGCAGGGCGGTTTGCGGATCTGGCGGTTGAGACGGCGCTGATCGATGGCGAACTCGTCTATCTCAAAGCCGATGGCACCTCGGATTTTAACCGATTGCAGGAGGCGATCGCCAACGAGCGCACCGACGGGCTCGTGTTCTACGCTATTGATCTGTTATATGTCGAAGGTTGGGATCTGAGGGATGCCGCCCTCGAAGACCGCAAGGCCGCGCTCGCGGCGCTGGTGCCGGCCGCTGCCGACGGGATTTTGCGCTACAGCGATCACCAGATCGGGCGCGGTCCCGATTTTTTCCGTTACGCCTGCGCCTATCGAAGGCATCGTTTCAAAGCACCGTGACAGCACCTATCAGTCTGGCCATCACGATTGTTGGCTCAAGATCAAATGCATCCATCGTGACGAATTTATCGTGATCGGCTTCAGCGACCCGGTCGGTGGCCGGCAAGGGCTCGGCGCCTTGGTGCTCGGCTATTACGATCCGGCAGGCGAATTGCGCTATGCCGGCCGGGTCGGGACCGGGTTCAGTGATGCGCAGCTTGTTAATTTGCGGGCGCGGCTCGACCAGATCGTGCGCTCCGCACGCCCCGTCAGGACTTTGCCAAAGGGTGCAGTGGTCAAGGGTGTGCATTGGATCGAGCCCGAATTGGTTGCCGAAATCCGCTATGCCGGCTGGACCAGCGATGCGGTCGTGCGGCACGCTGCGTTTCTAGGGTTGCGCGAAGACAAGACTGCCAAGGAGGTCGTCCGCGATATGCCGCAACCGGCTCCGCCCCCGGAACCGACCACCCCCTCCGCCGGGCAACGTCCGTCGGTCACGATCGCGCGCGACGGCAGCACCACCTTTGAAGGCGTGCGGCTGACCCACGCCGATCGCGTGCTCTATCCCGATGAGGGGCTGACCAAGCTCGATCTGGCGCACTATTACGCCGATATCGCCCAATGGGCCTTGCCGCATCTTGCCCATCGGGTGCTGAGCCTGGTGCGCGCGCCGAACGGGGTGGGCGGCGAACTCTTTTACCAAAAGCATGCCGGCATCGCGGTACCGGAGGCGGTGCGGCGCGTCGAGGTCGACGGGGAGATTCAACTGGCGATCGAGGATCTCGCAGGGTTATTGTCGCTGGTGCAGATTGGCGTCCTCGAAATTCACCCTTGGGGCTCAACTGTCGACAAGCTCGAAACGCCCGATCGCATCACCTTCGACCTCGATCCCGATGAGGGTTTGCCGTGGCAGCGAGTCACGGCGGCGGCATTGGACATGCGCGCGGTGCTGACGGGCATTGGTCTCGAAAGCTTTGTCAAGACGACCGGCGGAAAAGGGCTGCACATCGTCGTCCCGCTCGTCCCTCGGCGCAACTGGGACGAAATCAAAGCCTTTACCAAGGCGATCGTCGAGGACATGGCCGCGCGTCACTCGGAGCGCTACACTGCAAATCAGTTAAAACGCATGCGGCGCGGACGCATCTATCTCGATTATCTGCGCAACAGCCGAGGGGCAACAGCGGTGGGCGCCTATTCGACACGCGCCCGACCCGGGGCGACGGTCTCGACCCCGCTGTTCTGGGACGAGGTCGAGAGCGGCATCAGACCGGAAGGGTTTACGATAACCACGATCCCCGCCCGGCTCGCCGCGCTCAAAAGCGACCCGTGGGCCGACATTGGCAAGCTGCGACAGTCGATCAGCCCTGCCATCCGCCGTAAATACGGTCTCTGAGTTGGTCAGTGCGTGCTGCTCGATAACACCTTGCTCGCCAATACGCCTAATCATATTTTAAGGAATGTTGTCTGTAGCCCAGACCACCTTAAAGAAACCTCAATAGGTGGGTGTCAAATATGTCGTCTTCGGCATCTAGAATTTTGCATTTCGAAGAATGGAAACCCAGGCACCATATTTGGTTACGACGACGATGCTACGGAATCTTCGCTCAGCATTGCTTGTAGCAGTACTGCTCTTGCTCCCTGCAGTGTCACAAGCGCAGTCGATGACTGAAGAACAACGTGCCGAGGCTATGCGTCATCTGCATTGGCTTCCGTCGGAAACATACAAACTGCCAGCATCCAACTCCGCCTTGGCACTGCCGAGCGGGTACCACGCGGTCCTCGGCGAGGACGCGCGGCGATTTATAACCCTGTCAGGCGAGCCCTCTGACCCCGCGACCGAGGCAGTCATCCTTAGTCCAAAATTTGACGACGAGATAATTTTTGAAAGCGCGAATGAGGGATATGTTTCTTTAGATGATTGGAAAGATATCGATCCAACTGTAATGATAGATTCCATACGGCGAAATACGGAAGAGGCCAACAAAACCCGCGTACAACAGGGAATCGAAGAAGTTCATGTAGTAGGTTGGCTGCAGGAACCGACACTCGATCGCCAAACCAGCACTGTGTATTGGGCAATCGAAGGGGCGACGAACAGCGGTCACATCGTTAACTCGATCGCGTTACGCCTAGGCAGAAACGGATACGAGCGGCTTAATTGGGTCACCGATAAGGCGCGCTACGCCCCTATCGGCGGGCAGCTCGACCTAATGCTGCGAGCGCATAGTTTTGAGCCGGGTGCGCGATATTCGGATCATCTGCCAGGAGACAAAACCGCAGCTTACACTATAGCGGGTCTAGTAGCAGCAGTAGCAGGGGCTAAGGTTATAAAGGCGGTGGCAGGAGTCGGCTTGCTGGTGCTGTTCAAGAAATTGAGCGTTCTAATCTTTGGGGCGTTTGCTGCCGCTCTTTACAAACTGAAGGCACTATTCCGCCGTGATCCCGGATCGGGCGCTCCGCGGTCCAGCACTTAGCCGTAGTCACTGATAAATATACGCGTCTTCTCAAGGGCGCCGACAGGACGACCAACCGGGTTACCGTTGCGCCGCCACTGTGTCGATCGCAGCGGGGTCGTGCTCGAACAGCCAGCGCAGGGCTTCGGGTGAGCGGTCGGCGGCTCGCGCCCATTCGGCGTCGCGCGCCTGCTGCTCGGGACCGTCCGACATGTGGAAACGGTATTTATTGGCGCGCGACATCTGCTGCAGCCGCGTGACACGCGGCAGGCGCAGCCGCTCATAGCGCAGCAAAGCCGCGGCCGGATCGTCAAGGCCGGCGGCGAGACAGGCGGCAAGTGCGGCACCATCCTCGATAGCCTGCGCCGCGCCCTGTCCCATAAACGGGTACATCGGATGACAGGCGTCGCCGAGCAATGTCGTCCGCCCGAGCGACCAGCGCGGCAGCGGATCGCGATCAAACAACGCCCAGATGAAGCAAGTCTCGGCTGCGGCGATGATCCGTCTGACCTGCGGATGCCAGCCCTCGAACGCGGCCAGCGCCCGCTCGATCGTGGCGCGGTCGGTCCAATCCTCGCGGTTCCAGGTGTCGTGTTCGGTCCAGCCGACAAAATTGAGGAGCCGCCCGCGCGAGACGAAATAGTGCACGAGGTGCGCCCCCGGTCCGACCCAGGATTGCGAGCCGCGTTCGAGACCGAGATCGACGATGCGTTCGACGGGAACGAGCCCGCGATAAGCGACACAGCCGGCGAATTGCGGCTCTTCTTCGCCAAACAACGCGGCACGAACCGCCGAATGGATACCGTCGGCGCCGATCAGCACATCGGCCCGGATATGGACGCCATTGTCGAACCAGGCTTCGATTGTGTCGCCTGTTTCGGCAAGCCCGACGAGCCGGTGGCCGAGATGGACCCGCTCGGCCGGAAAGCCGGCGGCGATGACTGCCAGCAGATCGGCGCGGTGGATCGTGATGTGCGGTGCGCCATAGAGCTGTTCGCACAGCGGATTGAGGGCGGCGCGCTGCAGAGTCCGGCCATCCTGCCAGCGGCGCTGATGGCTGCCGATCGGGCGCACACCTTCGCGCTCGAGCCCTTCGCGCAGTCCCAGGCGATAGAGAACGCGCACCGCATTGGGGCCCATGTTGATGCCGCCGCCGACCTCGGTCAGTTCCGGGGCCTGCTCGTAGACGTCGACCTCGAAACCCTTTTGGTGCAGCCCGACCGCGGCGCCGAGCCCGCCGATGCCGCCGCCGATCACGGCGACTTTTAGCGGTGCGGGCATGCCGGCGCCCCTCCGCACAATGCAGTCACGGGAGCCTCACGAGGCCGAGAGCAGCGTTCCATGACGTTTGCCCGCTTGCCAGCGGGCGAGCGCCTCGTGCGGCTTCGAGATCGCCGGGTTCATGATTTCGCCATGCACGCCGGTGCTGGCCGTCAATTCGATGACATAGCCGTTCGGGTCGCGGAAATAGATCGACCGGACAAAACCATGATCGACGGGGCCGCGCACCTCGCGCCCTTCGTCCCTGGCTTTTTGCAGCATGTTGTCAAAGACATCGGGTTCGACGCCGAGGGCGATGTGGAGATCGAGCGAGTCCTGTCGCTTGAAGTCGAATGGCCTATCCGGGACCTCGAAAAAGGCCAGACAGGAGCCGTCATCCATTGCGAAAAAAGTATGCAGCGCACGGCCTTCGCTGATCTCGAACGCGCTGACCAGCCGGAGCCCGAGAAAATCCTCGTAAAAGCGCCTGGTCTCCTCCGAATCGCGGCAGCGATAGGCGTTGTGGTGCAGGCCTTTGATCATAGGATCCTCCCGGCAATTCGTATTCCCAGGGCAATAGAATATACGCGAATGTCGACCATGCCATCAGGCGCAGCGAAGACAATCGCCTTCAATCGCACGGAGATGAACCCGATCCCCAACGGGCGTCGCCGCCCGGCGCAGAAAGCCCGATCAAGTCAATTTCGCTCGCCACAATCGACTGCCGCGGAACCGGAAGCCGCTATCTGACTCCGCGCCCGTGAGATGTGGTCGCCGTTTTGGTGCCGGAACGTAAATGGTCGCGGATGTAGTTGTTAACGTGGTTCGTAATTGTGTCGAGCTGGTCGGCGAAGTAATGGTCGGCACCGGAGATCTTGCGGAAATCGATCTTGATGTCGCGCTGATGCGACAGCTTGGTCACCAGCTTCTGCACCGACTCGACTGGCACCACGGTGTCGTGTTCGCCCTGCAGGATCAGACCCGAGGATGGGCACGGTGCGAGAAACGTGAAATCGTACATGTTGGCGGGCGGCGCTACAGCGATGAAACGTTCAATCTCCGGCCGGCGCATCAACAGCTGCATGCCGATCCAGGCGCCAAACGAAAATCCTGCGACCCAGCAGGTGCCAGCATTCGGATTATAAGTCTGCAGCCAGTCGAGTGCCGAGGCGGCATCGGACAGCTCCCCCTCGCCGCGATCAAAGCTGCCCTGACTGCGTCCGACGCCGCGAAAATTGAAGCGCAGCGCCGAAAACCCGTGCCGCACGAAGGTCTGATACAACGCATAGACGAGCTTGTTGTTCATCGTCCCGCCGTGCTGCGGGTGCGGGTGCAGCACCAGCGCCATGCCCGGGTTGGGTCCGCGGCCGTGATGATAGCGCGCCTCGATTCGGCCTTCCGGCCCGTTGATGATTACCTCAGGCATGATGATTCCAGTGAAATCCAAGCGAAGGGCTCGGTCATTGCCGCCCCGGATGGGTTAGGTCTGCGCCCGCAATTCTTGATCATTTTTGTCGGACAATTATATGCTCGGTTGGAGCCTCCGCGCAGCGGATGCCGGCGATCGGCTGTGGCCTTCCTTAATATAGTGATACCGATGCTGTGGATGAACCTGCGCGAAGAAATCGACGCGACCCTTGCCCGCGACCCGGCCGCCCGCTCTCGGTTCGAGGTCGTATTGTGCTATCCGGGTTTCCACGCGCTGCTTTTCCATCGCCTTGCCCAATGGCTGTGGCGGCGGCGTTGGCTGATTGCCGGCCGCTTCGTGTCCCATGTCGGGCGCATGCTCACCGGCATCGAGATTCATCCCGGCGCCCGGATCGGGAAGCGATTGTTCATCGATCACGGCATGGGCGTTGTGATCGGCGAGACCGCCGAGATTGGCGACGACTGTACGTTGTATCAAGGGGTCACCTTGGGCGGCACCTCGTTGGTCCGCGGGGAAAAGCGTCATCCGTCCTTAGGTAACGGGGTCATCGTCGGCTCCGGCGCTCAGGTATTGGGGCCGTTCCGCATCGGTGATGGCGCCCGGATCGGGGCGGCTGCGGTGGTGCTGCGCGAGGTTGCAGACGGAGCCACGATGGTCGGCAATCCAGCCCGGCAGGTGACCCGCGACAAGGACGCAACTGCGCTCCCGCGAGCTTTCCAACCCTATGCGGTCTGCGGCGATATCCCCGATCCGATCGCTCGCGCTCTTAATAGCCTGCTCGACGAAGTCACGACGCTGCGCGCACGCGTCAGCGAGCTCGAACATGCGCAGCTGGCTCTGACCGTCGAGCGACCTGCCCCGGCAGAACCGGCAGCGCTTCGGCTCGTTAGTGCCACATCGAGCGGCGGCGCCGGGGAGAGCGCTACGCGGGTGTTATGAGGGTCGAAGAGTGAGGCTCAGCACCAAAGGACGCTACGCCGTGATGGCGATGGTCGACCTCGCCCAGCACAGCGATGGCGAGCCGGTGGTACTCGCCGAGATTGCCGAGCGCCAGGAGATCTCGCTGTCTTATCTCGAACAGCTCTTCGCGATGCTGCGCAAAGGAGGCCTTGTCAAAAGCGTGCGCGGACCGGGCGGCGGCTATCTGCTCGGGCACGATCGTAACGAGATCAGGATCGCCGATATTATACTTGCGGTCGATGAACCAATTCGGGCGACCCGGTGTACGCCCGGCGCGCCGGTTGGCTGCCGCGGCAACCGTACCCGCTGTCTGACCCACGATTTGTGGGAGGAGTTGGGAAACCATATCCACCTTTATTTGAGCTCGGTGTCGCTCGCCGATGTCTGCGAAAAGCGGGTTCTTGGCACCAGCGGCAGGCTGCATTGCGAATATTTGGCCCGAGCGGGCGCGATAGCGAAAAACTGATGAAGAGCCGAAGCGCGCTCCGCGCCGAAACCTATCTTGATTGGAATGCGACGGCGCCGTTACGCCCAGAAGCGATCGCGGCCGTTGAAGCGGCACTAAGACATTGCGGCAACCCGTCCTCGGTCCACCGCAGGGGACGCGCCGCGCGACAGCTCGTCGAGCGGAGCCGTGAGGCCGTGGCGGCGCTGGTTGGCGCAGCCCCCGACAGCGTGGTTTTTGTCAGCGGCGGCACCGAAGCCAATCACCTGGCCCTTCTCGGCACCGATCGGCCCCGCATCCAGGTTTCCGCGGTCGAGCACGATTCGGTATTGCACGCTGTCGCCACGGCCGAGCCGGTTGCGGTCAATGGCGACGGCGTCGTCCGCCTTGACGCCCTTGCCGAGTTGCTTGCTGCGGACGACAGACCGGCCTTGGTCTCGGTCATGCTGGCCAACAACGAGACCGGTGTCGTGCAGCCGGTGACCGAGATTGCCGCGCTCGCGCACAGCCGGGGTGCACTCTTCCATTGCGATGCGGTGCAGGCCGCCGGCAAGCTTCCCCTGGATATGGCAGCGATCGGCGCCGATCTTCTGACCTTGTCGGCGCATAAGCTCGGCGGTCCGGCCGGGGTCGGTGCGCTAGTGACAGTGCGCGATCTCAACCTGATGCCGATGCTTCGTGGCGGAGGGCAGGAGCACCGGCGTCGCGCCGGTACCGAAAATCTGCCTGCGATTGTCGGGTTTGCCACCGCCGCTAGGGCCGCCGCGGCGGAGATCGCGGCCTATGACCGCGTCCGCGCGCTGCGCGACGCGCTCGAGGCCGAGATTATTGCTGTGGCGCCCGATACCGTTGTGGTGGGTGCCAATGCGCCGCGTCTGCCAAACACCTCCGCCATCGCGATGCCCGGTATAGCGGCCGAGACCCAGGTCATCGCACTCGATCTCGATGGGGTCATGGTCAGCGCCGGGGCGGCCTGCTCATCCGGCAAGGTCGGGCGGAGCCATGTTTTGACGGCGATGGCTCTGCCGCCCGATATCGCTTCGTCGACAATTCGTGTAAGCCTCGGCTGGACGACCAACGAGGCCGATATCGATCATTTTGTTCAATCTTGGACCGCGCTTTACCGCCGCCGGCGCGGCTTTGCCAAGGAGGCGCGCGCCGCATGAGTTCACTCGCCGACACTCGCATCAACGCCAACACACCGCCGATCTATCTCGACAATCAAGCGACAACACGGGTCGACCCGCGCGTGCTGGAGGCGATGCTCCCCTATTTTACCGAACATTTCGGCAATCCGCACAGCACAAGCCATGTCTATGGCCATGTCGCGGCCGCTGCGGTCGAGCAGGCCAGGGCCGAAATCGCCGGTCTTCTCCATGCCGATCCGCGCGAAATCGTGTTCACCTCGGGAGCAACCGAAGCCAACAATTTGGCGATCAAAGGTGCGGCCCATTTCGCACGCGCTCATCCCACCGGCGCGATTGTGCGCGACCATATCGTCACCTTGACGACCGAGCACAAATGCGTGCTCGAAAGCTGCGCCCAGTTGGAGCGCGAGGGATTCCCGGTGACCTATGTCGGGGTCGAGCCCAACGGGCTTGTGGCACTCGACAAGCTCAAAGCGGCGTTGACCGAGCGGACCCTGCTCGTCTCGGTTCTTGCCGCCCATAACGAGATCGGGGTGATCCAGCCGCTCGCCGAGATTGGCGCCCTGTGCCGCGCCCACGGGGTCTTGTTTCACACCGATGCGGCGCAGGTGGCGGGCAAGATCCCGCTCGACGTCGAGGCCATGCGTATCGATCTGATGTCGATCTCGGGCCACAAGCTTTATGGCCCGAAGGGCGTCGGCGTACTCTATGTCCGGCGCCGGCCGCGGGTTCGCTTGCTGCCGCTCTTCGACGGCGGCGGTCAGGAGCGCGGTGTGCGCTCGGGCACCTTGCCGACACCGCTTTGCGTCGGCCTCGGTCGCGCTGCGGCGATCGCCGCCGATGAGATGGCCGACGAGGCAGCCCGCCTGCGTCAATTGCGCGACCGATTGCATCAGGGATTGGCGCGCCGGGTTCCCGGGCTCGGCCTCAACGGCGATCCCGAGCAGCGGCTTCCCGGCAATCTCAATCTAAGCTTCCCGGGAACCGAGGCGCCATTCTTGATCGAGGCATGCCCATCGATCGCGATCTCGACCGGATCGGCCTGCACCTCGGCCAAAGTCGAGCCATCCTATGTGCTCCGCGCGCTTGGCCTGCCCGATGCCGTCGCCAATTCGGCCATTCGCATCGGGCTCGGCCGGTTCAACACGGCGGCCGAGGTCGATTTCGCAGTCGATGCGCTGGCCGCGGCGGCTATGCGGCTCAACAACGGAGCCGGGGTGCTGCGGCGCGACCTGGACCCCAGATAATCATCGAATATCAGTGTCGGAGAATAAAATGAGGGCGAAAAAGCAGGCGCTGACAGTCACCGAAGCCGCGGCCATGCGGATCCAGGCGCTGCTCGCAAAACGCGGCAAGCCGTCAGTCGGGGTCAGGATCGGCGTGCGGGCGCGCGGATGTTCCGGGCTCAGCTACACGCTCGAATATGCCGACGAAAAGGGCAAATTCGACGAGGTCGTCGAGGATAAGGGGGTCACCGTCCTGATCGATCCAAAGGCGGTCATGTTCATTCTCGGCACTGAGATGGATTACGTCGAAGAAAAGCTGCAGAGCGGCTTCACCTTCCACAACCCGAATGAAAAGGGCCGCTGCGGCTGCGGTGAGTCGTTTCACGTCTGAAGCAAAACCCGCTTTGAATGCGGATGGAGAGCCGAGCGATCGCGTATAACGACAGGGGTTGAACGAGGTTGGTCGAGTGAAGCTGTTTCAGATCGAGGAGCCAGACGGAGGACCAGCCAACCCGGACGCGCCGGGCGCGGCAATCGGCATAGATGCCAGCGGTGCCGAGGTCGAGATCGCGATGTCGGTCGGCGGCAATGCAGTGCTGCTCCCCGATCGCGAGGGCTTCGAGCAGTCGCTGACGGTGCCGCCGCTCGATGGCGCGATTGCGGAATGGCAAGCGCTTTTTGAAGGGGCGCGGCTGCGGGCCGAGCGGGCGCTCGTCCGGCCTGTTACCCATGCGGTGATCGTACTCGCCTGCACGACACCAAACGCTGCCGCAGCCGCCACGATAACCGAAGCCGCGGAGCAAGCTGGACTGCGGGTCTTGAGCTTGCCTGCCGTGACCGATCTTGCGGCCGGAACAGTGCCGGCAAGAGCAGCCGCGATGCTCGCCGAAGATTTGGCGCCACGGCCGGAAGAGGGACCGCTCTGATGCCCAGGATGGTCTTCATCGAACGCGATGGCACCCCGCGCAAGGTCGATGCGCCGATCGGACTGTCGGTTCTCGAAGTGGCCCATCGCGCCGGCATCGATATCGAAGGCGCCTGCGAGGGCTCGCTCGCGTGTTCGACCTGTCATGTGATCGTCGATCCCGAGTGGTACGAGTTGCTGACCGAGGCGAGCGAGGACGAGGAAGACATGCTCGATCTGGCGTTCAATCTGAGCGCTACCTCGCGGCTTGGCTGCCAAATCATCATCACCGAGGAGCTTGATGGGTTGACGGTGCGCCTGCCAGCCGCGACCCGCAATCTGCTGCTCGGCTGAACCCCGGATCGACACATGCCGGAGGGGCTCTTCGCGCGGCTGGTCACTGCCTCGGCGGAGCCGTGGCGGGCCTATACAAGGCATGACTTTGTCGGCTTGCTGGCAACAGGCGAACTGCCGGAGTCGTACTTTCGCCGTTATCTGACCCAGGATTATCTGTTTTTGATCCATTTCGCCCGCGCCTGGGGGCTGGCGATCTACAAATCCGACACGCTCGCCGAGATGCGCCGGGCGCAGCGCCTCGTCGCTGCGACATTGGATATCGAAATCGGGTTGCATATCGATTATTGCCGCGGTTGGGGGCTGTCAGAAGCGATGATGGCGGCCGAGCCGGAGGCGATGGCGACCGTCGCCTATACCCGCTTCGTGCTTGATCGAGGCCTCGCCGGCGACCGTCTCGACCTCGAGACGGCACTCGCACCCTGCATTATCGGGTACGCGGTCATCGCCGCCGAACGGATGACCGATCCCGCAACCCGCCTCGCCGGCAATCCCTATCGCGAATGGCTTGAAATGTATGCGGGCGCCGCGTATCAGGATCTTGCGCGCAACGCTAAAGCAGCACTCGACGAGCAGTTTGCGTCGCGTGGCGGTGACGGACGTTTCCCGGCCCTCGCCGCCACCTTCGCAACCGCCGCCCGGCTCGAAGCCGACTTTTGGCAAATGGGTCTCGACGCAGAGCGGCGGGCATCGACATGAACGTTCCTGCGCAGGACATTGATCTTCCCGGCAGCCTGGCTGATCACCGCATCGTTGTCGCAATGTCGGGCGGTGTGGATTCATCGGTCACAGCCGCATTGCTGACCGAGCTCGGGTTCGAGGTCGTCGGCATCACCCTGCAGCTTTACGATCATGGCGCCGCGATCGGGCGCAAGGGTGCGTGCTGCGCCGGCCAGGACATCAACGACGCGGCGCGCGTCGCCGAGCGCCTCGGCATTCCGCATTATGTGCTCGACTACGAGAGCCGATTTCGGCGAGAGGTCATCGAGGATTTTGCAGAGGCCTACCGCCGCGGCGAGACGCCGGTGCCGTGCATACGCTGCAACCAGCGGATCAAGTTTCGCGATCTGCT
>JAFAOB010000321.1 GCA_019238055.1 Alphaproteobacteria bacterium | reverse complement strand
AGCTGACCGGCGGCGTCGCGCACGATATGAACAATCTGCTGTTGGTGATCCAAGGCAGTCTCGAAAGAATTGGGCGACAGCGGTCTCCAGCCTTTGACGAGGGCACCTTACGCGCGATGCAGCTGGCGCAACGCGGCGTCGGGCGGGCGACGGCGCTGATGCACCAGTTGCTCGCCTTTGCCCGGCGGCAGCCGCTCGATCCGAAGCCGATCGAAGCCAATCGACTGGTTTCCGGCATGTCCGATCTGTTGCGCCGCACGCTCGGCGAGGCGATCGCGATCGAAACCGTGCTCGCAGGCGGGTTGTGGCGCACCCATGCCGATCCCAACCAGCTTGAGAGCGCGATCTTAAACCTCGCTGTGAATGCCCGCGATGCGATGCCGGAGGGTAGTCGGCTCACGATCGAGACCGCCAACACCTATCTGGATGAGGCCTATGCAGCTGCTCATCAAGATGTGAAGTCTGGTCAATATGTTATGGTCGCGGTCAGCGATACCGGCACCGGGATGAGCAGGGAAACCGTTGAACGGGCTTTTGAGCCGTTTTTTACGACCAAGGACCAAGGCAAGGGGACCAGGGCTCAGCCTCAGCCAAGTCTACGGCTTCGTCAAGCAATCCGATGGGCACGTCCAGATTTATAGCGAACCGGGCGAGGGTACGACCGTAAAAAATTTATCTCGCGCGCTATATCGCGGAGGCCGGCGAGCGACCCGCAGAACTCGCGGCAAGCGCAATTCCGACGGCAACCCGGCGCGAGACGATACTCGTCGTCGAAGATGATGATGATGTGCGAGCAAACAGCGTCGACAGCCTGCGCGAGCTTGGCTACCGTGTCGTCGAGGCCCCGATGGCCCTTCGGCCCTGCGCCTGATCGAGTTGGACGCCTCGATCCGGTTGCTTTTTACCGATATAGGGTTGCCCGGCGGCATTAACGGCCGCCAACTTGCCGATGAGGCGCGCCGGCGCCGGCCCGGGCTCAGCGTGCTCTTTACCACGGGCTATGCACGGAACGCGATCGTACATCACGGTCGCCTCGACCCTGGTGTCGAGCTGATCGTCAGGCCCTATACCTACGAGGCTCTGGCGCGCAAAATACGGGCGATGCTGGAAGCCGACGAGCGGCCGATCAACGCGGCCTGACGCTTACCTTCAGCTCTGCGAAAAAGCACCGCGGTCGTTACGCGGCCCCCGCGTCGCGCAGGCGCAACCCTGCATCGAATTCCTCGGCGACGCGGGCGTCGTTTGCCAATTGCGCCGCCGAATCCACATTGGCGAACTCGATCGCTCCCATCGCGGCGAAGGCTTCGCGCACCTGTGGTCCCCACAAGCCGATGTCCTTTACGGTTGGGACGATGCGGCTAAAGATCCGGCTGCGGAACACATTCATCGATTCCGACTGGTCGACAATCCGCAGGCATTCCTCGATCGGCAGCCCCAACCGCTCCCACACCTCGCGCTGATTGAACCGGTCGCGCATGTGCCAGCACGCGGCAACGACAAAATCCTCGCGCTCCCGGCGTTCCGCGTCGGTGAGTTGCGGGTAGTAGTCGCGCAGCGCCAGTCGGCCGAACGCCACGTGCCGCGCTTCATCTTGCATGACATAGGCGTTGACCGCGGCGGCGAGCGGGTTTTTCGACTGGTCGCGAATGCGCTGGAAAGCCGCCAACGCCAGCCCCTCGATCAGGATCTGCATCGTCAGATAGGTCATGTCCCAGCGATTGTCGGAGAGCCCGTCTTCGAGCAGCGCCTTCAGCCCTGGGGTAATCGGATAGGCGAGCTCGAATTTTTCATGCAGCAGCCGCGAATAGGCTTCGACATGCCGAGCCTCGTCCATGACCTGGGTTGCCGCATAAAATTTGGCGTCGAGATCGGGTACGGTCTGCACGATTTTCGAGGTCGCAATCAGCGCCCCTTGCTCGCCATGCATGAATTGCGAGATTTGCGAAGCCTGCAGGTGATGACGCACGCGGCTGCGCTCTTTTCCGGTCATCCGGTTCCACAAATCGGTGCCGAAAATGTGAACGACCCGGTCGTCGAGCAGCATCGGGTTTTCCGGGTCGAGATCGAGCGACCAATCGATGCGCTCGGCCGCATCCCATTGCTGCTTCTTGCCCTTGGCATAAAGCTGCAATAGCGCTTCGCGCGGCTCGTCATATTCCCAGGTAAAACAGGTCTCAGTATTACCACCAAATTTCCATTCGGTTTGTTCGACCGGCAAAGTGTAGCGGTAGGTCGTGGACATCGTGCTGCCTCGGGCTGGCGCTGTCGCCAGGATATGGGGCTTTAAAAAAATTTCCCTAAGCGTCGCGCGTCAAAATTTCAACGAGACCGGCGGCGGGTTCGACGCGCAACTCGTCGCCGGTGCGGAACAGGCTGGTCACATCGCCTTCTGCAAAACGGTCGACCAGTGCGACATCGGCGAACGCGGCACCTTGAGCCAGGATCGGGTTGACCCGGTTGAAAATCAGCGCGCGCGGAACAATGGTCCGCGCCGCCATTTCGTGCAGCATCCACGCAGTGGCGACCCCGCCCTTGGCCTGATCAAGCACCAGAATGCGATCGACATAGTTTTCGCCGGCGAGCTTATGGCTGGGGCGCGAGAAAATCCCCTTGGCGCGGTCGAGATCGTAGCGCGCCGAGAAATTGTCCGCGGCCACGAGTGCTGTACCAATCACCGCGGGCCCGATGCCCCTATGGCAATGCAGCAGGATCGGCACGGCTAAAGGTCCTCGGGCCGTAGTCCAGTATGTCGGGCGATACGAGCAAGCATCCGCGGCCCCAATTTTTCATTCTCCCGAAAGGCGAACACGTAGTCAGGCCACCCTGGACGGGATAGCGTGCGGTGCGACCCCGTCTGACGTTTTAAGGTCCATCCAATGCAGTAGAGCGCCCGCAACACGCGGCTGGCCTTTGTAGAAGGCCAAGCGCTCACACTACGGCAAACAAGTCGCTTGCTCCGATCGGAGCCGGCTCACCATGCTCAATGCGATCGGCGATCACACGCAGGGCGAGTGCTGCCGCCCGGTTGCGCGCTTCGTCTCGGGTTGCTCCGTAGACGAGGACCCCTGGAAGCTCCGGGACTTCGCCGACCCAGCGGCCATCTTCTTCGCGTTCAATTTCGATCGTCAGCATGATCCCGGCGTGTCTTTCCCGTGCTTACCATGGGCGGCTTGTACCAGGCGCGCAAGAGATCGATCGCCTTTAGGAGCAGCATCCGGCCATCGCCATTACAGCACCCGCCCGGCGACAGCTGAATCGACGCAGCGTTCGAGACTGGCGAGGGTCGGGCGATAGCCATAGCCGCCGATGATGTTGACGAGCTTCACCGAATTGGTCATCAGCCGGGTCCAGTGATTAACCTCGGCTATTTCGCGGGCATAGCTCTGGTAAAAACAAATCCCGGCGGCGACAACCGCCCCGGCATTCTCGATCCGCCGGGTCAGTCCCATGCGGTCGGCGGCGTGCTTGATCTCGGGCGAGGTCGTGACCAGCAGGGTCGTGTCCGGGTGGATCCGGCGCCCATCGAGCGCCCGCGCTACGGCCTCGATCTCGAACAGCGACAATTGCGGCGCGCCAAAGACAACGACGTCGAGCTTGTCGCCCGGCGCCGCAAAACGGGCGAGAAACGCCTCGATCTCGGCGCGCCCGATCGTGACGGCCGGCAGCGGCGCAGTGTTGGTGAAGACCATGTCCTCAGCGGTAATTCCCGGCATGTGAAACAGGGCCACCGAACCAAAGCTTGCCGCTGCCGTGCCAAAATGCTTCAGCGCATCGGAGCCGGGTACTGTATCGATCCCCTCGACGACCGGGACCTCCCAATAGGGACCGCAAGCCTCGCCGACAATTCCGCCGACCGCACCCCATTCGGCGAGATCGCGCGGCGTCTCGGCCAGGCGGAAACGCTTTGTGGCGCGCCAGCATTCATCGAGATGATAGCCATAGCGCGGTGTGCGGCCGGTCAATCCGGCGGCGAGCGCCGACGGGCCGCCCTCGAAATTGCTGCGCGCGCCAAAAACGCTGTTCGAATAGATGACGACACCGGTATCGCCATAAGCGAGGTGGTCACCCCGGACGGGTGGCGTGATCGTCTGGTAATTGATACAGGTATCGGTCATCAGCACGCCAAAGGCGCGCAGCGCGGTGATCGCCCGCTGCTCGAGTGCCGCCATCCATTCGCTCTGCCCGAGGCGCCGATAGACTGCGAAATCGATGCCGCGCGGATCGGTTATTGTCGGAACCCGCACCCGCCGTTCTCTTTCGGGTGCTGCGGCCAGCCTTTCAAGAAAGCGCACACCAGCTTCGCCCAGGGATTCAGTGTCGGCCATGATATGTGCCTGCGAGACCGGCACAAAATCGGCCGCGTCGAAGAATTCCCCGACCGCGATCTGATGCGAAATCGCCCAGCGCCTCGGCTCGCCCATCTCGCCGGCCAGCATCGCCCGCTCTTCATCCGTCAACCGCATCGCGCCCTACTCTGCGGCTATAGCGACCTGCCGCGCAATCAAATCGTCGATCTCGGCCTCACCAAGCCCGGCTTCGCGCAGGATCTCGCGCGAATGCTCGCCAAGGCGCGGCGCTGGCCAGCGCAGAGCGCAATCGGCAGTCCCAAAGCGCACCGGCGGGCGCACGGTGCGGATCCGGCCTTCGCTCGGATGGTTACATAATGGGAAGAAGTCGACCGCCGCCAATTGCTCGTCTGCGGGCAATGCGGCAAGCGGGTTGACCGGCCCGCATGGGATATCGGCAGCTTTGAGCTTGCCGAGCCAAAAGGCCGTCGTATTGGTGCGCACGCATTCGGCGATCAGCGCATAAAGCTCGGCGATGTGGCGGCTGCGGGTCGGCGCATCGGCGAGACGCGGGTCGTCGGCCAGTTCGGGACGCCCGGCGACGCGAAAGAAATCGCGCCAATGCCGGTCGGTGTAGGGAAGAATGCAGATATGGCCGTCGGCCGTGCGGTGCGGCCGCCGATCGGGCGCCAGCATGCGCGAATAGCCGGGCGGTCCCAATGGCGGATCGAAGGTCAGCCCGCCCATATGCTCCGCCATCAAAAACGCGGCCATCGTTTCGAGCATCGGCACTTCGACCTTCTGGCCTTCACCGCTGCGCTCGCGCTGCAACAGGGCGGCCATGACCGCATACACCATGGTCAGCCCGACAGTCTTGTCGCCGACTAAAGTCGGCACAAAACGCGCCGCGCCGCCGGTCGCTTCTTCCAACGCGACAAAGCCGCTCGCCCCCTGGATGATGTCGTCAAAGGCCGGCCGGTCGGCGAGCGGCCCCTCCTGGCCATAGCCGTGCGCCGAGCAGTACACCAGACGCGGATTGATATCGCGCAGCTTTTCATAGGCAAAGCCGAGCCGCGCCATCGCCTGGGGGCGCATATTGTGCATCAGCACATCGGCCTGCCGCACCAGCGCCAGCAGAACCTGGGCCGCTTCGGGACGCTTCAGGTCGAGGCATAATGAACGTTTGTTGCGATTGAGATTGAGAAAGACGTGGCCCATCTCATGGTGCCGCGCGGGTCCGGCGTAGCGCATGATGTCGCCTTCCGGCGCTTCGATCTTGATCACGTCGGCGCCGAGATCGCCCAAAATCTGCGTCGCGAGCGGCCCCAGCACCACGGTCGTCAGATCGACGATTTTGATGCCGGCAAGCGGGCCGGGTCTGGTCTCGGTCATGCCGGCCGCTTGGGGCAGGCCGCGTCTTTAACCAAGCCCAGGTCTGGGCGCCGCTCGAAGGGCGCCGCGATCGATCTGCGAGCCGCTGTCTCGTCCGGCATCGTTTTACCTCTCACCCGGCATCGTTTTTACCTCTCACCCCGCGCTGACTGTCGGAGATCGAAAATGCCGCAAACTCCAGGTGTTTCCCAGCACCTCGTCGTCAGATGGCGGCCGCTGGCCATTAGTTTGCGTCAATGAACCTATCTGCGACCTGCAGTTTTATTTCCAAAGATGATCCCGGCCGGATCCGGATTGGCGGCTCGACAGCAGGACTTTTAGAGATGTTGCATAGAGATGTTGCATCCAATTGCCGACAAGACAGAGATCTCGGTCGAGTTCTCCGATAAAGCCTATATCGTCAGTTTCGGCCGGAACTCCAATTCGATGCCGACGCCGACAGGTCGCGATCAAACTGGTGCGCCCCGGCGATAAGCGGCGCGAAGCGGCGATCCATCTGCATTATGACCTGTCGGCTGAAATCCTGGCGGGGCTGGCAAGGTCGCTGACGACCCGCAAGCCCATCGACGAGCCGCATCGCGCCGAACTCAGCGCCGCCGCCAAGCAGCTCTGCACTGCGCTGGAACCGCGTTAACCTGCGACCATAGGTATTACCCGGGAGCTAGCCTGTCGCCGAGCCGGTGTTTTGTGCGTCCGCGCGCAAGAACCAGTCGAGGATTTGCTCACCGGTCCAGAACAGCACATCCTGATGCGCGCGGATATGGGCGAGCGCATTTCGAAAATATTTGAGGCGGTGGGGTGCGCCCATGATGTAGGGATGCACGACCAGCGCCATGATCCGCGCTGATTTGGCCGCGTCCCGGTAGATTTGATCGAACTGGTCGACCGCGCGGTCATAATATTCGCTGGCCTTGTGATGCTGGATCAGCATCATCGCGACATCGTTGCATTCCTGCGTGTAAGGCAGATTGACGATCGGCCGGGCTCGGGTTTTCAGCCAAACCGGCTGATCGTCGAGAACCCAGTCGCAGACATAGTCGTAGCCCTCTTCGGCCAGCAGATCCGGCGTTTCCCAGGTCTCGGTCAGTCCGGGCCCGAGCCAGCCGCGCGGATTATTGCCGGTAACACCGCGGATCGCCGTCGCGGTGCGGCGGCGGATATCCTCCCGTTCGTTGGCCACCTTCTGCATGTTTTTCTGACTGAAGCCGTGACCGATAAACTCCCAGCCGCGGTCGAGGGCCGCCTGAGCAATCGGCATATAACGCGCGATCGCCGAGCCGTTGATCGCCAACACCGCGCATATCTGGGCCTCATCGAGCGCCTCAAGCAGCCGCCAAAACCCGACGCGGTTGCCGTATTCGTGCCACGCCCAGTTCGGAATGTCGGGCATCGGCGCGCCGCCTGCCGGTGGCGTCAGGACCGTACGCGGCATCGGCTCTCGCGGGTCCCATTCCTCGACATTGACGATGACCCACACCGCCATGCGCGCGCCATCCGGCAATGCGAGCCGCCGCCGGCCGGCGATCGGCGAATAGTCGAGCCGGTCGGTCGGCAGCATGATCTTGCGGTCGCTCATCCCGCCGGCCTCGCCGCCAGATACCAGTTGAGGATCTCGACCCCATTCCAGTGCAACACGCCGGCATACCGGTTGATGTGGTCGTAAACCGCTTCGAGGTATTTGATGCGGTGCGGTTGGCCACTGATATAGGGATGGATCGCGATCGCCATGACCTTGGCGCGCTCGGCCCCCTCTTCGTAAAGCCGTTCGAAGCTGTCGATGCAGCGCGTCGTGAAATACCCCGACTCGTGGTGTTGGACGAGCATCATCGGGATGTCATTGAGTTCGACCGAGTAGGGTAGCGTGATCAGCGGGCCGTGCGTTGTGCTGATCTCGGTCGGCTCGTCATCGTAAACCCAGTCACCGATGTATTTGATGCCGGCGGCGGCCAACAAATCCGGGGTCTCATAAGTCTGGGTCAGGCCGGGACCGAGCCAACCCACCGGCCGAACGCCGGTGAAACGTTCGAGCGTATCGAGCGATTGGGCGATCATCGCCGCTTGGCTCTCGACTTTGTGGATCGGCATCTGCTCCCAGGCATGACCCATAAATTCCCAACCTGCCGATCGAGCCGCCTGCGCTACACGCGGATACTCCTCACAGACCCGGGCATTGATCGACAAAGTCGGGCGAATCCCGAGGCGCTCGAAGAGCTTGAAGAAGCGCCAAACGCCGACCCGCATGCCGTATTCATGCCAGGACCAGTTCGGGACATCGGGCAACAGCACTTCGCCGGTCGGTGCCGGCAACACCTGCCGCGCCATCGGTCGTGAGATCGACCAGAATTCGAGATTGACGATTGTCCAGACGACGATGCGGGCGCCATTCGGCAATTTTAGCGGCGGCCGGTCGATAATGGCCGAAAAGCTGCTGCGCCTATGTGGGAGCATCACATATCTACCTGCGTAGCCAAATGACGCGACAATGTCGCGCGATGCGCGATACCGGCCAAGCGCCTATAACGACGCGGACATGATCCAACGGCGGCAATAAACGGTCATTTGTGCAATGCATCATTGCATAGCAGACAATCGCTTACGGCAATGACGCTATCCATGCTGCACCAGCGTTGACCGTCGACACACATCATGGAGGGGGTTGCGGTGAGAGCGCAATATTTTCGAGGCAATGTGTTCGTCGCGAATTTGCCGCCGGATCTGACCGAAGACGAGTTGGCCGAGGTGTTTGATCCGTTTGGGATTGTGTTGAGTGCGTTCATCGCCCGCGATCCGGAAACTGGGAAACGGTTGCGCTATGGCTTTGTTGACATTGCCACGGAAAAGGCTGCCAAGCTCGCCGTAGAGTCGATGAATGGTACCGAGATCGACGGCCATAACCTCGACGTCCGGATCAGCGAACGTCCGGCCAAGGCAAGCAAGCAAAGGCGTCCCGCCTCACAAGCCGCTGCGCGTCGTCCAACGGCGCGGCCAAACGGTGGGGCCCAGCGACCAAGCCCGAAGCTGCGCGACCAAACCATCGAGCCTGCGGAAGAGCGTCCGCCGCGACCACAGCGTAAGACCCCGAGCTTTGTCGTCGAGCGTCGCCCGCTGCCACATCGGTTCTAGCGCTCTCGAGTATGCTGAAGGTCACCCGACGCCGCGACCGCGCGTTATAGCAGAACGATGCCCGCGTCTTGCATTGCGGTGATGGCGCGGGCGAGCGAACCGTCGAGATCGATGCCGCGGCAGGCCTCGAGCGCGACATCGACGGTAAAACCGGCCTCGCGGGCGTCGAGCGCCGAAAACAGCACGCAATAATCAGTCGCAAGGCCGCACAGGGTCAGGTGCCCAAAGCCGCGTTCGCGCAGATAGCCGGCAAGCCCGGTCGAAGTCGTCCGATCGTTCTCGCGAAACGCCGAGTAGGAGTCGATCGTCGGCCGAAAACCCTTGCGCAAAACCAGCTCGGCATGTGGGGCAGCCAATGCCGGGCGAAACTCAGCCCCCAGCGTCCCTTGTACGCAGTGATCCGGCCACAGGGTTTGCGCACCATACGCAACCTCGATCGTCTCGAACAGCTGTCGGCCGGGATGGGAACTGGCGAATGATCCGTGCCCCGGCGGATGCCAATCTTGTGTCAGTACGACGTGCACGAACTCGGCGGCCAGCCGATTGACCGCCGGGATGATCGCGTCCCCATCGGGGACGGCGAGAGCACCGCCCGGACAGAAATCATTTTGCAGGTCGACAATGATCAGAACTTCCCGATCATGCCTTGATCGCGCGCTCGAGCTGCTGCTCATATTCCCTCCGCTGATCTTCCGTATGGACCGCCGGTCCCCATCACGGCCTCAGTGGACATAAGCTTTCGATCTGCATCATCCGGCGCGGTCGGAAATCGCATGATGCTCAAGGCCAAGGCGGTCCGACGCCCCAGGTGTCGGCCGCAGGACTGCGAGCAGGCACCCAAGCCCGAGACGAACAGGACCGAGAGCGCCGGCCATAGCACCCAGGCATAGCGCGGCAGGCCAGCCTCGACCGACGCGGTCAGCAGAAATGAGGCGTGCACCAAGATCGCGGCCAGGACCCCTATGCGGGCGAGCGGTGGCAATGGCGTGCCGCAGACGACGCTCGCGATCAGATAAAAGCCCCACCAAAGCGAGACCGCGAATGCGATGGACATAAAGCCGTGCAGGGCCCATATCACGGCGTCGCTGTGGTCGCGGTGCCAGGGCGGATAACGACCGAGATCGGGTAGGGGCTCAAGCGCCGCGACCAACGCCCGAAAATGCGCGAGCTGCGCCTGCGTCATCGCGTCGGGGAGCCACCACAAAGCGCCATAATTCAACGCGACATCGGCGAGATAGGCGGCGGGTGCGGCGGCGATGATCTCGAACGAGACAGTCTCCATGCGTCGGTCGAGCGCGACAACATCGCTTTTTGGGATGCCAGCCTGACCGGCCACAATGTCGTACACCTTGCCGTATCGCCAGAGATCGTAATACGGCACGATCAGGCGGAAACGGTCGAACACTGTCAGCGCGCGGTCGATAACGGCCCGATCGGGTGCGACTGCCGCCGCGATGGATCGGATAATTTTCGGCTCGTTTTCGCTCGGGTTCGCATCGACAACCGCCGCGGCTTTGCCAAGCAAGGTTCTGCCAACAAATGTTTCGGTGCGCCACAAACCGTGTTCGGTATGATAGGCGATCATGCCGAGGCCGAGTGTCGCGAGATAGGGTAGTGCGGCCGCGAGAACGGCCCGCCATGCGGGCAGAGCATCGCGCCAGCACCAGCAAGCGATAACGGGGAGCGAGATGATCAGCGCATAGCCGGCAGGCCTGATCAACGCGGCCAATCCCACTGCAAATGACGCCATGACCAGGGTCTGCCACCATGGCTTCCTCACCAGCCGACAGCACAGCGCAAGGAGCAACATCAGGCAGCACAAAAACAGCGCCTCGGTCATGATCATAAAGGTGAGCCGGGTCACCTGAGCGTTGCCGAGCAGCAGGATCAGCAACAGGCCGGACGCAAATCTGCTCTCCGACAATTTTCTGAACTCGCAGCACAGAAAAAGCGTGGCAAGCGCGTAGAGCCCGAGCTGGATCGGGGGCAGGTCACGCAAGCCGCCCGGCAGATATTCGACAAACCGGAGAAACAGCGGATATGCGGCCGTCCGCTCCGCTGCAAAGTCGAGATAGCTTTGGCTATCCACCTGCATCAGTGCTGCTGGTGGTGCCTGCAGCAGCTCAAAGGCGACAACGGATATTGTGAACAGCAGTGTCGAACAGAAAAACCAATCCAGCTGACGCGGTCTTGGCCGATCGAAGCGCTGGCTTGGGCGGCCGCCGACCGCGGTCTCCAATTCTTGCTTTCCTCCGGGACTGAGCGAGCGAATTGCCCCAATTCCCGACTGTCTACTCTCACGGCTACGCTGCAGGGTGCGCCATCGGCGTTTCCGCATATGTCAATCAGGTGCCGATCGCGAGCGGGCTGACCAGCTTTTTGAGCACGGCGATGGTCGAGAGCGGTGTGAGTTTACCGGTTTTGGGATTTTCGGACGGCACATTTTCAATCTGCATTGAGAAACGGGCGGCATCGGCTTCGACCTCGATGCGATGCGTGTTGCGGGTGACACCGGGATCGGCCCAGATCTCGATTGTCGTGCGCTCGGGCCCGATCCCGGCCAGCGCCAGTGCTGCGGCGACATTGACGTTTGCCGGAAAGCCGCGCGCGGCGGCGTGCGCCGTGCCGCGAAAGACGCAGCGCGGAGCCTCGAGTCCGTCGAGGACGATGCCGCGTTGCTCGAGGTAAGGCGCTCCGGCGAGTCCGCTCGGCGGTTTTCGCGTGATCATATGCACACGCGCGATTTCGCCTTCAGCTGCGGCAACCACCGCGTCGAGACCCAAGAGGGCGCCGGTCGGCACCAGAATGCGGCCGCCATGCTGGCGGGCCATATCGACCAAATCGAGATTGTCGAGCAGAGCGCCTGAGCTCAGCACAATGACGGTGCGGCCATGGGTGAGCGCCGGTTCGGCAAGGACGCGCAGAACCGCAGCCGGAGCACATTCAACGACGATGTCGGCCGTCTGCCATAGCTCCTCCAAGGCGACGACAGGCACCGGTCGGGTAAAATCCGCCATGGCGGCGGTCGCCCGCTCGGCGTGGCGGGCTGAAACCGCGGTCAGCATCAGCCCCTCGATACCGCGATCGAGCCGCTGCGCTACGGTCTTGCCGATGGCGCCAAATCCGCCGAGAGCCACGCGCAAAGGGTCTGTTTTATTTAATGGTGGCATGCCGCCGCCTCTATAATCGTCTTGATCCGATCACCGTTCGTAACGCTCGCTGCCCGAGAGTGAAAGCAAGATCATCCCGGTCTGGTGCGCTTGCTATTATGCTGAGATGCAGATCAACGATTACCTCAATCGTCGTGGCCGGGCCCAGTCCGTCTGTCTTGCTGCTGTCCCAGAGCTTGCTGCTGTCCCAGAGCAATCGCCATATCATGTCGATTCCCACTCTTCCAAGCATCGACAAGCCGTTTTCCTTTTTCTGTAAGCCTGACCGAGTAACTCTCTGCCAGCGGCACCCCTACTGGCATCCCCATTGGATGGTATGAGGCGAGACCAGTCACAATAAGCCGCGCTAATCTGAGAATTCCGTCGCCTGATACGGTATGAAAGCCATGATGTGCTCCCCTCAAAAATAATAAGTAATCAATAGTGTCAACATCGAATGCACGGCTCAGTGATACTAGAATGCCTTTCCATGCGTAAATTGAATCCCTAGATATATGACCTAGATGAAATAGCTCATGACATGTAGGACAAAGGGCTATTAGGTTAATCAACTCAGTTGGACCATTCTCGGAGACTGGAATGATATGATGAATATCAAGAGCGAGAATGTGTCGGCAGGTTGGTGCAGCACAGCGATAACCAGCCTCCGTCAATACCTCCGTCTTGAGTTGCGTGCTTATGCGGCGGCTGGTGGGTGTTTTCACACTATCGTCGGGCATCACAACACTCCAATTTTAGCAGCCATCTTCAACAGCAGCCATGCGCCCGGGATGATGGTGATGACCTGCAATCCCCATGTGACAGCGATTTGCCAACTCAACAGACGAATGTCGGATCTCAACCTCTCCATCGCTTGATCGAGATCCGCCTTACTTGCCATTTGAGGGCCCAAGGCATCATTGATTGCCTCAGCGGTGGCCTCAGCTGCATCCTCTGTGAAGCCGCCTTTGTCGCGTAGAGCCCGAGCTAGTTTGAGGGTATCTATTACTGCCATGTAGGTGTGATTTGGCAGGTCTGGTTTGGGCTGGCAAGACGTCAGTCTCACCGCTTTCTCACTAGCTTCTAAAAACTACCAAATCGCACAATATATTACCCAAACTTGATATTACCCAAACTTGCGAAAACGCACTTGATGAGCGAATTCGGAACTGACGTGCAAATGTGATTGACGTATAATGAGACTGTGGGGTATTAACCCATGGTTCACGCCAACTGTGGGAAACGAGGAAAGTTATCCACAGGGAGAGAACGAGGGACGGTGCGCACGACCCGACTCGAACGGGCATCCTCGGGGTTCGAATCCGCACGCTCTATCCAGTTGAGCTACGTGCGCCACCATTCTAGGGCTGGGCTTCGGGCCGCTTGATGCACCTTGCGACCTGAAGTCCTTCCCAAGTTGAGGCTCTTTACCAAATCCTAAACCAATAGGGAACAAGATTCTTTCGGCAAGTTTTTGCGCGCCGCGTACTTTGACGGAAATTTGACGTGTAATCACTGCGGAGGATGATGCCAGTTTGACGATCGTCTCTTCTTCGGATTCGAACCTGAGGATTTCTGCGGGTTTGGGCGAAAACTACGGCTAACTCTGGTGAGACAGTTTGCCGCAGCCAATTCGCTGTAATTTAGGCTAGACCCGATGAAGATTTTGACTCGACCAATCTGTTTATCCGTACTTTGGGATACTATTACACCCATGTATAGGATACCATGGCGGATTTTCTTGGGTTCTAACAGGTGCTGGTGGGCTTTCAGCCTACAGACTTAATCTGCGGGCATCCACGAGCCGCGGCACGGGTCTTGCCTGTTTCTCGTGAATGCTCGGCCCACGGCTGGGCAAGACGATCAGACCGGGGGCGGGGTCATCTTAATGCATCTGAGCAGGGGTGTGCTTCGCGCTTGGCTGCCCAGATGGCGCTGCAGTGGTACGACAGAGTGAACCGCCAGCCGAGCTGTCATGCCGAATAACGCCGCGAATCAGCGCGGCGGCACAACCCCGCGGCACGATACGGCGACGGCAACAAACGAGCGCTCGCCATCAGGCCGGCCGGACAAATAGGCGCTGCGCAGATGACGCTCGAGCCGCTCGCGGCGAGCGGGGTCAAGGCTCGCGACATAATCGCCGAGCATCCCTTCGCCACTTTTGTACGGTCCCCAATAATCCTCGAAATTCGCAAAATCCATGCAAATCATCAGCGAGCGCTGGTCGATCTCGACGAGACCCGCTTCGGCCCAGATCCGCGGCAGCGCGCCGGGCGCGTAGATCGGGCGTCCCATCGTGCGGTCGCGCGCCGCGGCGGCAGCCTCGTCGAGAGCCGCGGCGGTATCCCAAAACATGCGGTTGGCAACTGCACCGCCTGGCGAATCCCAGAACGCGGCACATACGACGCCGCCGGGTCGCGTGACGCGCCGCATCTCGGCCACCGCCTGCTCCGGCTGCGGCAGGACCGCCGGCAAGACCAGCATCGAGAGCGCGCGATCAAAGCTCGCATCGGCAAAGCGCAACGCGCTGCCGTCGCCATGCTCGATATGGATGCGCGGCTCGCGGTTCTTCGCCTGTGCGGCGGCGAGATAGATTTCGGAGTGGTCGATCGCTGTCAGGCTGGCGATGTTTGCCGCGGCGGGCAGTGCAAAGGTCAAGCTGCCGGTGCCGCAGCCGACCTCCAATAGCCGCTCGCCATCGGCGATTCCGGCGTGTTCGATGAAAACCGGAGCCAGGCGCTGGC
>JAFAOB010000472.1 GCA_019238055.1 Alphaproteobacteria bacterium | reverse complement strand
AGGTCGTCCTTGGAAAGACGGGCAAGCGCGTCGCCATTCATCGAAGCGTGGAATCACGACCACTATCCCGTGTCAACCATATCTATCGCCGCGGCCGCGCATCGGCCACCAAATAGGCCCTACCTCAGACCACCTGAGCAGTTACGTATTTAGCTTCACTCCTGCTTGCCGATGCCGCTCAGCACGGCAGTAGCTTGATCGTCGTGGACTCCGCTTCGGGGGCTACCATTGGGTTTACCCATTGAGCGCCATGCCGCAGGTACTTGTTGCGATAGGCGGCGTTGATCCGATCGTTGGCGGCAGGATCGGCGTCCTCAAACCGAACGTCTTTCTCAACCCCGCCGGCGCTAATGTGCCCTGCGCGGCTTCGCCGTGCGGCGCGGTACCAGGCGGCGCGGTCGCCGTAGCCCGAGCGGACGTAAAGACCGTCTCCGTTGCGGACAACCCAGATGGTCACGCGCTTGCGCAAGGTGCCATCCGGCCGCCGCACCGCAATCTCCAGTTCGTCGGCCTGCCCGATCCTGTCCAGTTCGTGAGTCGTCCAATTCGTCATTGGTATTGCCTTAATTTGAAACCGGTTCGGCCAAGTATTCTTCGTCGCTCACCTTCTCCATCCAGGTGACGGGCGAGCCGTTCAGCGCTTCCTGGATCGCAATGTGCGTCATGGCCGTGGTCGGCGTCGCGCCGTGCCAGTGCTTTTCACCGGGCGGGCATACAACCACATCGCCAGCGCGAATTTCTCGTTTGGTGCCGCCCGAGCACCGCACCCAACCGCAGCCGGAGGTTACGATCAGCCGTTGGCCGAGCGGGTGGGTGTGCCAAGCGGTGCGGGCACCGGGTTCAAAGGTCACCAAGGCACCAGAAACGCGGGACGGATCAGCTTCCGGGAATAGGGGATCGATCCGCACGTTCCCGGTGAACCATTCCGCGGGTCCCCTTATCGATGCCTGTGAGCCACTGCGCTTGATTTCCATTCACGGTTCCTTTGCTCCGGGCACCAGCATCCTGCGGCTCGCCGAACCATCGGCCAGCTCCTGCCCTGCACGGCCGAACACGGTTGGACCACAAACGATCGCAAAGGAGCATGGTTTCGGAAAATCGCCGGCTGTCGGAGTTGGGCGGCGCCGATTCCCACTAGGGCGCGCCCTTTAAAGGATGCCCGCAAAGTCTGCTTTCGGCGCGAGGCGGTCCCTCCAGTTCATCTCTCCAAATGGCAGCCTGCTCACCCTGAGCCGACTCCCAGCGCAGATATCAAGCGTCAGATTTTATGCACGAGCGCCTAAAGCTGCTGGTTCCGTGCGTCAAAAACGCTGCAGCAAACGGTCGATATAGTCGAGCTCGAGCTGCGGGCGGTCGCGCTCTCCCGCGCGCCGGCGCAGTTCTTCGAGGATATCCCGAGCCCTCTGCATCGTGTTGTTGTCCGGAATTTTGACATCGTCCTGATCGTACGCGCCGCCATTTGTCAGCGGCCGGCCAAGCGGGTCGCGCTCGCCATTACGGCGCTCGCCGAAGCCCGGCTCGTCCTCTCGCGTGTCGCCTTGGCCGAGAGCAGTGCCGAGGCGTTGTTGCATCTGCCGGGCAAACTCGCGCGCCGCCTGCTGGAGCTGATCGAGCGCGTCGGTTTGCGGGCCGATCGCATCGCCGGGCTGACCCTGGCGCAAGGCCCGAACCGCATCATTCATTGCCCGCTCCGCCCGCCCGAGGGGATCAGGGATCTCGCCGAGCCCGTCGCCCATGCGTCGCATGATCTCGCCCAACGCGTGGCGCAACGCCTCCTGCTGCCCGGCCGCGTCTCCCATCTCGGCGCTGCCGCCCTGCTGCTCGGCTCCCTGGTTGCCGGGCATTCCCATTTGACCCTGCTCGGCTCCCTGATTACCGGGCGTCCCCATTTGACCCTGCTCGCCCTGCTGGGCGCGGAAGCTGCGATCGAGCAGTTGCTGCTGGCGCTTCATCAGGTCGCGCATCCCGCGCATCATCTGCTGTGCCTGATTGGCCTGCTGCTGCGATCCTTGTCCGGGCCGTGCGGCTTGCAGGTTCTCGAGCATGTTTTGCAATTCGGACAACAACTGACGCGCCGCTTCGCGCTGCCCGTTTTGCGCCAGCTCGCGGGCGCGCTCGAGCATTCGTTCGAGATCGCGGCTCGTCACCGTCCGCTGCGACGGATCGATCATCTGCTGGTTGTGATCCGGGTTGCGTGCCATGTTTTCGGCGAGCGCCCGCAAATAGCGGTCGAGCGCCTGCCGCAGCTCATTCATCAGGCGGTCGATCTCTTTGTCGGGCGCGTTTCTCGCCAGCGCGTCCTGCAATTGGCGCTGCAGACGGCGCAGCTCGTTTTCGGCTTGCGCGGCGCCGCCATCCTCGATGCGCAGCGCGGTATCCCAGAGCAGCTGCTCGACCTCGGTCAGCGAGGCCGCATCCTTGTGCAGCTGCAGCCGTTCCTGGGCTACACGCAGTGCCAAAAATACGACCATGTCATTGCCGTACCGCTCGGGGCGTGATTGCAAATCGCCGAGGATCTCGGCCACCTCGGGGCGCGATTTCGGGTCTTTTACCAATTCCTTGCGCTGGTCGATGATCGCCCGCGCGATCGGATTGTGAAACTCGCGCTCAGGCAATTTGAGCAGCATCGGCTGACTCTCACCGATTTGTCCCAGCGCATCGGCGGCCACAAGGCGGATCTCGACAGGCAGGCCGGCCCAGAGGTGTGCGGTCAAGTCGTGGTAGCTTGTCGCCTCGGCCTGTTTGAGATGCAGCCCGGGTAGCGGCAACTCCAGCTCGATCTTTTCGCCGGACTTGTCGCCTTGCCGGCGAATGACGGCCTTGACGCTTTCGACGCCGTAATCGTCGCTCGCCTTGTAATCGAGGCGCAGCGCCTGATGCACGGTCGGCTCGGGCGGCTTGGCGAACATGATTGTCGGCGGATTGTCGGGGATGATTTCAATTGGCCAGCTGCCCAGCACGGCACCTGCCTGCGACACCTCGATGCGCCGGCCTGATTTCAAAGTTGTCTGGGCACGAAAGTTCTCTTTGTCGATAC
The DNA here is from genome assembly GCA_019238055.1 of Alphaproteobacteria bacterium. Classification (GTDB taxonomy): domain Bacteria; phylum Pseudomonadota; class Alphaproteobacteria; order ATCC43930; family CGMCC-115725; genus AP-15. The sequence goes on along the minus strand of JAFAOB010000472.1, from coordinate 17,947 downwards.
TCTCGAAGTCGACGAGTTTGCCGTCAACCGCGAGGTTCGGCGCCCCGCCGCCACCATGAACCTGCGCCAGCAATGTGCTCCCGATCGGCACATGGATCGTCCGCTCGTGCTCCGGCCTCAGGAATTGCGGCGGCAGCCCGGTGTATTCCGGCGGCGTTACCCAGATATCGAGACTGGCCGCGATCGCCGGCGCGCCGCCGTCCAGGCTCGGCGTCACCGCCCGCAACAGCCGCTCACGCCAATCGCCACCGGCGTCGATAGCGGCAAGCAACAGCAATATCGCCAATACCACCCGCAGGCCCCAAGGATCGCGTGCGGCAAACCCGGCGGCCGGCAACCCAACCCGCAACCGGCGCGCCGCTGCCGCCATGCGCCGGCGGTGCGCCTCCCATAGCTGTGCCGCCAGCGGGTCGAGCGGGGCGCTGGGCCGGTCGGCGAGCGCCTGCAACGGACGATGCCGCAATCCGCTCGCCTGCTCGATCCGGCGCCGCGCGGCATTGCCGTCCGGCCCGCGGACGCCGCGGCATGCCGACCCCAGTGCCAGAAGAAAGGCGGCCCCGAGGACGAGCAACAGGGCGCCGTGCACGAGGCCCGGCAGCCGCACGAGCAGGCCGGACAGGGCAAGGATCAAAAACAGGCACAGCACAGCGACAGCCGGCCAACAGCGCGGCCATAGCCGTTCCCAGAACAGGGCGCCGCGCGCCAGCCGCAGCCGGATCGCAAACGGCTGCTGATGAACCGAGCGGTCGGTCATGCGACACCTCGCCTGTGCGGCTGTGCGACAGCTCCCTGATCGAGCCAGGCCGGGATTTGATCGAGCGCCAACAGCGCTTCATAGCTCGGCCGCGCGCGGATAACGGCCGACCGCGCGCCGGCAACCAGCACCTCCGGGACCAGAAGGCGGCTGTTGTAGGTCGAACTCATGACCGCCCCATAGGCGCCGGCGGCGGTAAAGGCGATCAAATCGCCCGGCGCCAATGATGGCAAGGCGCGATCGACGGCAAAGGTGTCGCCGGTCTCACAGACCGGTCCGACGACATCGGCGGGTTTGAACTCGACGGTGAGAGGAGGCTTGTCGACGGTCATGATGTCGTGCCACGCGTCGTATAGCGCCGGGCGGATCAGATCGTTCATCGCGGCATCGACGATAACAAAGCGCCGCGTCTTGGCCTGCTTGACATAAATCACCCGGGTGACGAGGAGGCCGGCCGATGCAGTCAGGATACGGCCCGGCTCAAAGGCGAGCGACACATCCAAACCGCCGAAAATCGAGCGGGCCAATTGCGCATAATCCTCAATCTTCGGTGCGCACTCGCCGCGATAGCGGATGCCGAGCCCACCGCCGAGATCGATCCGATCGACCGCGAGCCCGGTATCGCGCACGGCCCGCACGAGTTCGGCAAGTCTGCTAAAGGCATGCCGATAGGGTTCAAGATCGACGAGCTGCGAACCGATATGCACCGCGAACCCGACCGGAGCCAGGCCGGGGAGGGTTTTTGCGAGTCGATAAACGGCGGCCGCTTCGTCGAAATCGATGCCGAATTTGTTTTCCTTTTTGCCGGTAGCGATTTTGGCGTGAGTTAACGCATCGACATCGGGGTTCACCCGCAAAACCACCGGGGCGATGCGCCCAAGACCGTTCGCAATCGCGCTCAGCTGGTGCAATTCGGGCACCGACTCGACGTTGATCTGATGGATGCCGGCGGTGAGGGCGGCGGTCATCTCCTGTGCGGTCTTGCCGATCCCGGAAAACACGATGCGCTCGGGCGGCACGCCGGCTGTCAGGGCGCGCCGCAGCTCACCCTCGGAAACGACGTCGGCACCGGCGCCGAGAGTGGCGAACAGACGCACGACCGCAAGGTTCGAGTTCGCCTTTACCGCATAGCAAATCAGCGGCCGCTCGGCGCCAAAGGCCGCGGCGAAGCGCCGGTACCGTTCGGAAAACGCGGCCGAGGAATAAACATAAAAAGGGGTCCCGACCTGAGCGGCGATCTGCCGAACCGGGACGTCCTCGGCGTAGAGCTCGCCATTGCGATAAGAGAACAATTCACTCACGCGGGTAAGTTCGGGGATAGACATTGGGTACGCCGGGCGGCGGTTGCGGCGGCCCCTTTTTTCCGCAATCGACAAGGCCCAAGGACAACAGCAGCAGCGCTGCACCGCTGCACACGCGCAGGGCCAACCTCGCAGTTGCGCCCAACCGCGCAGTTGCACATTGCCGCCGCGGAGCGCGAACCTGCGATAGCCTCGCCTCACTCATCGACCAAATAGCTCTGTCTTGCCGCTGCCGCGGCGGCGCGGACCAAGTCGGGGGCGGTGCCGCCAAAGCTTCTGCGGCTCGCAACCGAGCATTCGGGCCGGAGCACGTCATAGACAGCAGCAGTGATTGCCGGCTCGACCGCCTGCAATTCGGCGAGCGGCAATTCGGCGAGGGTGCAGCCCCGTTGCTCGGCCCGTTTTACGATCTCGCCGGTCGCATGGTGTGCTTGGCGAAACGGAAGTCCGGCCGCGCGAACGAGCCAATCGGCAAGGTCGGTTGCGGTTGAGTAGCCGCGACCGGCGGCGGCGCGCAGCTTTTCTCGATCGGGACGCATGTCGCGCACCATGCCGATGGCCGCGGCGAGGCATAATTCGAGCGCGTCAGCCGCCTCGAATACCGGGATTTTGTCCTCTTGCATGTCCTTGCCATAGGCAAGCGGCAGGCCCTTCATCACCGTCAGCAATGCTGCCAATGAGCCGGCGAGCCGGCCGCTCTTGGCACGCACCAGTTCGGCGGCATCGGGGTTGCGTTTTTGCGGCATGATCGAGCTGCCGGTGGTGAAGGCATCGCTCAGCGCAATAAAGCCGAAGCCGTCGCTGCACCACAGCACGATCTCTTCGGCAAAGCGCGACAGATGGGTTCCGGTGAGAGCCGCTGCGGCAAGAAACTCAACCGCAAAATCGCGGTCCGAGACGGCATCGAGCGAGTTCGCCATCGGCCGTGCGAAGCCGAGGGTGGCGGCGGTCGCGTGGCGATCGATCGGAAACGATGTTCCGGCAAGCGCTGCGGCGCCGAGCGGCGATTCGTTCAATCGGCGGCGGCAATCGGCCAAGCGCCCGCGGTCGCGTCCGATCATTTCGACATAGGCCATCAGGTGGTGACCAAAGGTGACCGGTTGGGCGATCTGAAGATGGGTGAAGCCAGGCATTACGGTGCCGGCCTCGATCTCGGCGCGATCGATCAGCGCCTGCTGCAGCTCTCGCATCGCCCTATCGATGCGCTCGATCGTCGCACGCAACCACAGCCGCAGATCGGTCGCGACCTGGTCGTTGCGCGAACGCGCGGTGTGCAGGCGACCGGCGATCGGCCCGATCAGTTCGGCGAGACGCGCCTCGACGTTCATATGGATATCTTCATGCGCCTCGCTAAAGACGAATTGGCCGCTTTCGATCTCGGCCTTGATCTGGGCTAGACCGGCCTGAATTGCCGCACCATCTTGCGCCGACAGAATGTCTTGTGCGACCAGCATCGCACAATGGGCCTGGGAGCCGGCAATGTCCTCCGCCCATAGGCGCTTGTCGAATTCAATGGAGGCATTTATGCGGCGCATGATCTCCGCGGGGCCAGCCGTAAAGCGACCGCCCCAATGCGTATTCGCTGCACTCGCTGTCGGTTCCTTACCGCCAGTCATCCGCCGACCTGCAAATCGCCGCTAGAAAGACCTGGGATGAGATCAGGCCGTCCGCCGGTTTTGGCATTTGTTGTTTTGGTTCTGGCCCTGATGCTGTCCGCAGCCCTTCTGCTGATCTGGGCCGAGCGCAGCACAGTTGACCAAAATCCGGTTGCTGCCGAGCAGACTCCGCTCGGGCACTTCGTCCCGGCGGCGTCCCCGCGACCGGCGCCGCCGGTCAGCTTCACCGACATTGACGGGAAGACTGTCCATTTGTCCGATTTCGCCGGCAAGGTGGTGCTCCTGAACCTCTGGGCTACGTGGTGCGCGCCGTGCCGGCACGAAATGCCGTCATTGGAACAGTTGCAAGCGCAGTTTGGTGACAAACTCGCAATCCTCCCGGTTTCGCAGGATTTGGGCGGCAACAAGGTGGTAGCGCCATTCGTCAGCAAACTCGGGCTCGCGAAGCTGAGAGTCTATGCCGATCCCAAAAGCACGGTCGGGCGAGCCTTCAAGGTCGAGGGGCTTCCGACCACTTTTCTGATCGATCAGCATGGGCGTGTGCTTGGCCGCGTCGAGGGGGAGGCGCAATGGAACTCGTCGAAAATGCTGGCGGTGATCGAGCCGCTCGTGGCCTCGGACGACATTGCTAAGACGTCTTCCCCGCAAGCACATCCCTGAGGAACATCCCGCCGCGCCGCAGCCCGTTCTCGTCGATCGAATGGCCGATACCGGGACAGGTCAGGGTTTCCACCGGCACGCCAGCCTCCTTCAGCGCGGCCTCGGCCGCCGCGAGCGAGGCGTAGGGCACGAGCGGGTCCTCGGCGCCATGGACCAGCAGAACTCGCGGCCGGGAACGCAGCTCGTTTGCCAGCAGTTCCGGGGCGAGCAGCCGACCCGAAAAGCCGAGAATGCCGGCCGCGGGTTGCGCCCGTCGCAACCCGACAAACAGCGACATCATCGTTCCTTGCGAAAACCCGACCAGCGCCAGATCGGCATCGCCAAGCCCGCGTGCGGCCAAGGCTTCGTCGATAAAGGCGTCGAGCATCGGCGCGGCGGCCCGCACGCCCGCCAGAACCGCCGCCGGACTGCGATCCTGCGCACTGAACCACTGATAGCCATAGGGCGCCATGTCGCACGGAAACGGTGCATTCGGCGAGACGAACTCTGCCTCGGGCAACAGCCGCGCCCAGTAGGGGGCGAGCCCGATCAGGTCGTTGCCGTCGGCACCCAGGCCATGCAGCAGGATTACCAGCCGCTTCGGCTTGCCGCCCGAGGCAGGCGGGTGCGACGGTCCGGACAATTTCCCCAGCATCGATGCGGTCTTTCACAAAGCCGGCTCAGTTCGACAGCCATAGCCGAAAGCCGCCCCCGCTGTCATCCGTGGCGATGCAAACTGTGGCGGTGATGAGCGCGGGCGAGATCGTTACGCGGTTTGCGCCGAGCCCAACCGGATATCTGCATTTGGGCCATGTCCGCTCGGCGCTCGAAGGCTGGCGAGCGGCGCGGGAAAAGGGCGGGCGATTTCTGCTGCGGCTCGAAGACATTGACCGCTCTCGCTGCCGCGACGAATACGCCGCGGCGCTTCTCGAGGATCTGACTTGGCTTGGCATCGACTGGGACGGTCCGGTCCGGCGCCAGTCCGAGCATTTCGACGATTATCGCGAAGCACTCGGGCGCCTAGCGGAGCTGGGTATGCTCTACCCATGCTTCTGCACGCGGCGTGAGATCCGGGCCGAGATCGCTCGGGCCGGCGGCGCGCCGCAGGGCGAGGCGGGGCCGCTTTATCCCGGAACCTGCCGCCAACTTGATTTGGCGGATCGCATCGCAAAAGAGCGCGCGGGACTCGATTTCGCGCTGCGGCTCGATTTCGCCTGTGCGCTCGCGCTAACCGGTCCGCTCGATTGGATCGAAGAAGGCGGCGGCGCGCCGCAGCATGTCAACGCCGACCCGGGGATGCTCGGCGATGTCGTGCTGGCGCGCAAAGATACGCCCGCAAGCTATCATCTTGCAGTCACTGTCGATGACGCGCTGCAGGGCGTCACTCTCGTGACCCGCGGCGAGGATCTGGCGACCGCGACGCACATCCATCGTGTGCTGCAGGCACTGCTCGGACTGCCGACGCCTCTTTACCGCCATCACCTGCTATTGACTGATGCTGAAGGCCGCCGCCTCGCCAAACGCGACCGCGCGTTGACCATCCGCGCGATGCGCGCGAGCGGGATGCGGCCGAGTGAGGTTGTAGCGCAGGCTATATCCGCCGAGCCCCGGTCCTAAATCGCGGCGCCGTCGGCATCGCGCCAAGCGCCGGCCGACCACCACAGCGGCCGGCCGAGAGTTTCGTCGAAAAACATCTCACCCGGATAGCGCCCGGCGGCCGGTCGGCCCCCGCTCGACCCGCTTCGCGGCAATTGGCGGAAGCCCAGATCGAGCAATTGGCGCAGCCAGTGCGTCTCGACGAGGCGGTCGACCGGCTCGAATACGCCGGTGTCGCCAGGCATTTCCAAGGCGTGCGGAATCTCGACAATCCCGTCGGCTGGTACAGCGAGCTGAAAACCGTCGGCGAGCTCGATCGTGGTCGGCGCCAGGCCTTCGGGGGCGATCAGCCGATGATAAATCATCGGCCACCGTTCTTTCGCAGCTGCGCGTCGGGGTCGGTAACGAGGGCCGTGAGCAGTCGTTGGCCGGCTTGCGGATCGTGCCGGACCGAAGCTGTGCGCTTGCTATCATCGATAATCCTGCCGACTCCTGCGGCGGCCTCCAATGCGCCAGGCAACCGATCGGCGCGGTTGCCGCACCGCAAAAGCTCGGCTCGCAGACCGTGCAAAACGGCTTCGTGTTCGAGCGCGGTCGTGAGCGCTGCCCGATATTGAGCGGCAAAGTCCCGTGCCGCGTCGACCGCGGCAGTGCAAACGGCCTCGTCGCGCCGACACTGCAAGCCTCGGACCTTGATAGCGCAGCGCTGAAATGACTGTTCGGCGGCTGGAAGTGCGGTTCGCGCCGCCGCCGCATCAGCAGCCAGCGCCTTGTTGCGTTGTTCGGCGGCGGCGATTGCCGGATTGGGCTCGGGGCGGGGATCAACGCCGCCACCGGCAAGCCAACTGCCGAGTTGACGCTTCTCCGCGGCTGTTAGGGCGGCGAGTTGGGCTTCCTGTCCGGAGGCTTCGGCGATGATTGCAGCTAGCTGCATTGCCGGCTCCTGCGCTGCCGCAAGCTCTGCCTCGGCCAATGCCAACGCGGCAATCGCGTCGGCCAATCGCGCGCGTGCTGGGGAGCGCACCGCCTTTTCCGGCGCAAGCGCCGGCTGGCGGGCAAGATCGATCAAACCATCCATCGCTGTCCTCGCGGCTGTCGCTGGCCGGGCCCGTCCGGGCCCATAACGTGGAGCGACCCTACCCGCTTGCGGTGACCCCGGCATTAGCAAGCTGGCAAGCTTGGAAGTTTGGAGATGCGGCCGGTGGGGGAAGCCGCCCGATATCGGCGGGCGCGCCTCTTGGTCGCAGCCTTCGCGTGAACTTAAGCGTTCCCGACCCAGGCTAGCGGGCTTTGGGCTTCATGCCCGTGATGTCGGCACTCCCCTCGGGCAGCTCTTCGCCGGCGTGAAAGTCAAGCGCCACGCCGTTCATGCAATACCGTTGCCCTGTCGGTTGCGGGCCATCGTCAAAGACATGACCGAGATGCCCGCCGCAACGGTTGCAATGAACTTCGGTGCGGGTCATAAAAAAGCTGCGGTCGGTCGAGGTTTCGACTGCATTGTCGAGCGGTGCCCAAAAGCTGGGCCATCCTGTGCCGCTGTTGAATTTCGTGGCGGCGGCAAAGACCGGCTGGCCGCAGCCGGCGCAATGATAAACGCCGAGGCCGTATTCCTTGTCGAGCTTGCTGGTACCGGCCCGTTCCGTACCGTGCTCGCGAAGCACATGGTAAGCCGCAGGAGACAGTTTGCGCCGCCACTCTTCTTCGCTCATCGACACCGCAAATTGCTTGCCGCTCGCCGCTCCCTTACCCACAACGCGGCCCAACAAACCTCCGGCCATAGCAACCCCTCAAAAAAGATTCACCAGCGGGATATCGGGACCCGCGACCGTGACGTTAAGAGGGACGTAAAATCCAGGATTAGTGCACCCGCTCGCCCTCATCCGGATAGGGCCGCAGCAATTCGGCAGTCGAGCGGGCAATCCAGCACCACACAACGCAGGTCAGGGCGTCATCACCGCTTCTCAGCCGTTGCACCTCCTGTTGAGCGACATCGGCGGCGGCAGTGCCATGCCGCCTTACGAGAAGCAGAGCTGCCTCCCAAATTTTTCGCTCGTTGGTCATCATGTTCATCATTATCGGCAGTATAACGCCGATCAGGCCAAAACGGGTTCCGAATTTTGTTGTTATCCGAGATCGGGCGATGATCTCTCCAAGATATGGTGCTTATACCTGTATCGGATACCGAATGCTGCTTGAACCGATAAAAGCCGCTGCTATATTCCCGTAGCAATGTCTAATGTGCTCGAAAATCCGGGTTCGCGGCCGGGGGACACTTATTCCGCGAAAGATATCGAGGTCCTTGAAGGGCTGGAACCGGTTCGCCGCCGGCCGGGGATGTATATCGGCGGCGCCGATGAGCGAGGTCTGCACCATCTCGCCGCGGAGATTCTCGACAATGCGATGGACGAGGCCGTGGCCGGTCACGCCACGCGCATCGAGATTGAACTCGCCGCCGGCGATTGGCTGACGATCCGCGACAATGGCCGCGGTATCCCGATCGATCCGCATCCGCGTTTCCCGGACAAATCGGCGCTGGAAGTCATCCTGACGACGTTGCATGCCGGCGGCAAATTTGGTGGTGAGGCTTATCGCACCTCGGGCGGTCTGCACGGCGTCGGCATCTCGGTGGTGAACGCGCTTTCAGATGCGCTTGACGTCGAAGTTGCACGCGATCGCCGGCTTTGGCGGCAATCCTACAGCCGTGGTGAGCCCAAAAGCGCGTTGCAGGATTGCGGAGCGGTCCAAAACCGGCGCGGCACGATGCTGCGCTTTCATCCCGATCCCAAGATTTTTGGCAATATCGGCTTTCGACCGGCCATGCTCTATCGAATGGCGCGGTCAAAGGCCTATTTGTTCCGTGGGCTTGAGATCCGCTGGAGCTGCGATCCGGCCCTGCCCCGCCCTGACGGCGTTCCCGCCGAGGCCAAATTGCATTTTCCGGGTGGTCTCGGCGATTTTCTCGCTGCCAGCCTCGATGGGCAATCGATGCTGACGCCGCGGCCGTTTATCGGCGAGGCCGAGCTTCCTGATGGCGGCAGGGTTGAATGGGCAGTCGCGTGGCCCGAAGACGAGGAGTCCGGATTCAGTCACTCCTACTGCAATACGATTCCGACACCCGAGGGTGGGACCCATGAGATCGGGCTGAAGAGCGCTCTTTTGCGCGGTCTCAAGGGCTACGGCGAATTTGTCGGGAATCGTCGCGCCGCTCAGGCGACGGCCGAGGATGTAAGCGGTGCAGCGGCACTGTTGCTGTCATTGTTCATTCGTGACCCGCAATTTCAGGGCCAGACAAAAGAGCGGCTGGCTTCGGCCGAAGCGACGCGGCTCGTCGAAAACGCGGTCAAGGATCATTTTGACCATTGGCTCGGCGCCGATCCGGGCACCGCCCGCCAGCTGCTCGACCGGATCATCGAACGCGCCGAGGAGCGCCAGCGGCGGCGGCAGCAGCGTGAGCTGGCCCGCAAGAGTGCTACACGCAAATTGCGGCTTCCGGGCAAGCTCGCCGATTGCACCCGCGACAGTGCCGCCGGAACCGAGATTTTTCTGGTCGAAGGCGATAGCGCTGGCGGCTCGGCTAAACAGGCGCGCGACAGAGAAACTCAGGCAATCTTGCCATTACGCGGCAAGATCCTGAACGTCGCCAGCGCCTCGATCGACAAGATGAAGGCGAACCAGGAACTTGCCGACATCATCCTCGCCCTTGGCGCCGGCTCCGGCACTCATTACCGCGAAGACGCGCTGCGCTACGAGCGGGTTGTGATCATGACCGATGCCGATGTCGATGGCGCCCATATCGCATCATTGCTGATGACTTTCTTTTTCCGCGAAATGCCGAAGCTGATCGAGAACGGACATTTGTTTCTGGCCTTGCCGCCGCTCTATCGACTGACGCAAGGCGAGGTGACTCTGTACGCGCGCGACGATGCCCATCGCGACCAATTAATCCGGACGGGTTTCACCGGCCGCGGCAAGATCGAGGTTAGCCGATTCAAAGGGTTGGGCGAGATGCCGGCGCGGTATCTGAAGGCAACCACAATGGACCCGGCGCAGCGTGCGCTGTTGAAGGTCAGCATTGGTCTGGCGGAAGCGGTAGCGGAGGGGACAGAGGGCGCCGCATCGTGCGCCCGTACGACAGCGTTGGTCGAAACCCTGATGGGACGTCGCCCCGAATTGCGATACGAATATATTCAGAAGAACGCCCGTTTCGTTCGCGATCTCGACCTCTAAAGACTCCTTGCGTCGGGCATCGGCGCCAATTACCTAAGCCCCGTCGACCCGTTTGAATTCGGCTTTCCGGCCTAGCGTTCCTGTGCGATCGTCCGACCGTGTTTCCGAGCCAATCGTTGTCCGATGCGCTACGCGGCCGCGTGGCGCCCTACTAATGTGTGCGGAGTTTCCCTAATGGCGACCGGTACGGTCAAATGGTTCAACGCGCAGAAGGGCTATGGCTTTATCCAGCCTGAAAGCGGCGGTGCCGATGTGTTCGTTCATATTTCCGCGGTCGAGCGCGCTGGTATGGACAATCTGCGCGAAGGCCAGCGGCTCAGCTATGAACTCGAGCAAGGGCAGCGTGGCCGAGTTTCGGCGGTTAATCTGCGCGCGGTCTAGCGCCGGAGAACAAATGAACGGGGGTGCTGCGGCACCCCCGTCGTCTTGCGAGGAGACGTGATTGGCTAAGGAAGACCTGATCGAATTCGAAGGCACGGTGCTGGAACTCTTGCCAGACGCACGCTTTCGCGTGCGGCTCGACAACGGTCATGAGACGCTAGCTTATTCATCGGGCCGAATGAAGAAAAACCGTATTCGCATTCTTGCCGGTGATCGCGTCACGGTTGAAATGACACCGTATGATCTCACCAAAGGTCGGATCAATTTCCGACACAAAGACGAACGCGCGGCGCCGCCGATGACCCCTCGTCCGCAATATCGCAGACGCTGACCGAGGCCAGCGTTGTGCTGGGTGCATGCCCGGTTTCGAAAAAAACATTGACACGGTAGCAGTAGCACCCGATCTAGTGGACAAGATCCAATGCCGCTAAGTATTACAAAAAGGCTACACTCTCTCAATGGATTTTTCTGAACTCGACTTGTCGCCTGAAGTTCTTCAGGCGATTTCAGATGCTGGCTACACAAATCCTACCCCGATCCAGCAGCAGGCGATCCCCCAGGTAAAGCGCGAACGCGATGTGCTCGGTTGCGCGCAAACCGGGACTGGCAAAACCGCAAGCTTTGTCTTGCCGATGATCGACATGCTGGCGGCCGGCCGCTCGCGAGTGCGCATGCCGCGCTCATTGATCCTTGAACCCACCCGGGAATTGGCGACACAGGTCGCCGATTCATTCGAGCGCTATGGCAAGTATCATCGTTTGAGCATGGCCCTGCTGATTGGCGGCGAAAGCTTTGTTGATCAGGAGCGGAAGCTCGATCGCGGTGTCGACGTATTGATCGCCACACCGGGACGGCTCCTCGATTTATATGGGCGCGGCAAGATCATCCTTTCCGACGCGCATATCTTGGTAATTGACGAAGCCGATCGGATGCTCGACATGGGCTTTATTCCCGATGTCGAACGAATTGTTGGCCTGTTGCCAAAAAACCGGCAGACCTTGTTCTTTTCCGCAACAATGCCGGCGGAAATCCGCCGCTTGGCCGACGCCTTTCTTACCGATCCGGTGGAAATCGCGGTCGCACCGCCGGCCTCGCCGGCAGCGACGGTCGAGCAGTCATTGGCGGTTGTCGCTCCGCGCGAGAAGCGCGAGGCGCTGCGTCGGTTGATCCGCAGGGAAGACGTCAAGAACGCGCTGATCTTCTGCAATCGCAAGCGCGATGTCGACATCCTTTACAAATCGCTGACCCGCCACGGTTTCGATGCGGCTGCGCTCCATGGTGACATGCCGCAACATAAGCGCACCGAGACCCTCGAGCGTTTCAAGAACGGCGAGGTCAGGCTGTTGGTGGCAAGCGATGTCGCCGCCCGCGGTCTCGACATCAAGGGCATGAGCCATGTGTTCTGTTTTGACGTGCCGGTCCATGCCGAGGACTATGTTCACCGCATCGGCCGCACTGGCCGGGCTGGTTTGGCCGGTCGCTCGTTCATGTTGGCGGCACCCGAGGACGGCAAAGCGGTGGCCGCCATCGTCAAACTGATTGGCAAGGAAATTCCGCTGATCGCAATCGATGGCATCGCGCCGGCCGAGCTCGAATACGAGGAACGGCGTCGTCGATTGCGCACGGCGAAGCGCGGTGTCGTCTCTCACGTGGCGGACAAGGGCGCATCAAGCGGGCGCAAGAACGCGGACGAGACCCGCCGTGCCCGGCCAATTCGCTCCCCAGCGGGACCGCAGGCACCCGCACAGAAGCCCGAAGATCGCGGCAATGTCATGCCGTTTCCGCGCGCTTCGCAGACGCGTCGCCCGCGGCAACCTGAGCGCGAGGTCGAAGATGATCGTAAGGTCGTCGGCTTTGGCGATCATCTGCCCGCTTTCCTGGCCCGGGCTCCGCGGGTGGCTGTTCGCCCCTGACCCCGCCTCAGTCGCAAGACCACGATGAAAACCATCTTCGTCATGGTCAAATGCGAACTCGGCAAGGCCTATTCCGTTGCCGACGAAGCCGTCACCAACATTGAGCAGGTCTCGGAAGTCTACTCGACCTCCGGTCAGTACGATCTCTTGATGAAACTATACCTGCCCGAAACCGCGGATATCGGGCATTTCGTCACGGAACGATTGCAGACCTTGCCTGGTGTCAAAGACACATTTACGATTATTGCATTCAAGGCGTTTTCTGAAGACGCTTCCGTTTAACGAGGGACAAGTCGATGAGCGAAGGCGACGAAGGCTGGGTGCGCGTTGCCGGACGCGGCGATCTCGCGGCAGGTGAAGTAATCGGAGTTGAAGCCGGAGGCCGATCAATCGCTATATACGACTGCGATGGCGAATTATTTGCCACCGACAACATCTGTACTCATGCTTATGCTTGCCTGTCCGATGGCTGGCTCGATGGTACGATGATTGAATGCCCGTTGCATGCGGCACGTTTTGATGTGCGCACCGGACAGGTTTTGGATCCGCCGGCGACGGAAGATCTGAAGACGTATCCGATACGCCAAGTCGACGCCGCGATCCTGATCAAGCTTGATTGAGGCATCACGGCGGCCAACGCGCGCTGCCCGTCCCACCCAGATCATCACCGCCGCTCGGCGGCTACACTGTCCCCACGGCCAGAGGACCGCGCCCTGTTGACAGGCGGCGATTGGGTTAGGATGACCCGGCAGAAGCCGTTTTTCAGGAGGACGCCGTGGCCCAAGGTCAGACTGAACACCCGATCGTTCACTTTGTCGGCAGCGTCCCGCTGCCGGACGCCGAAGCCGTATTCCGCCAACTGGCCGAAACCGCCGGCCCCTATCTGCAGCGCTTGCCCGACGGCGAGACCGGTATCCGCAAAACCTGGATCCGCTTTTTGCAGCAGGTGCTGGCCGATAACCCGGTGATCGAGGTCGCCTCAGACGTGCCGCCGTTCAAATTCACGCAATGGGACGGCAAACTCTTGCGTGAAATCCCGCGACTGCGCATCAAACCCGGGATGACGCCGGATCCCGCTACATTCGAAACCGGCTATGCCGAGATGGCGATTGCATCGTGGCAGCTCTTCGAACGGTTGCAGCGCGAAGGCGTGATCCCGGCAGGGATCAAATTCCAGATCTCGCTGCCAACCCCGATCGCGCCGACCTACAACAACATGGTGCCGTCCGATCGGCCGCGGTTATTGCCGGCATTGACCCGGCATCTGCTCGGCGAGGTCGCCAAGATTGCCGCCGCGATGCCGAACGACCGCATCGCCGTGCAATGGGATGTGTGCCAGGAAGTGCTGGCCTGGGAGGGTTATTACGAGCCGGGTCCGGTCGATTTCCGAACCGAGACGATCGATGTTCTGACCCATATCGGCGAGGCGGTGCCGGCCGCGATCGAGCTCGGCTATCATCTGTGTTACGGCAGCCCGGCGGACGAGCATTGCGTCCAGCCCAAGGACATGGCGATCATGGTTGAGATCGCGAACGCCACCAGTGCCGATGTCGCGCGTCCGATCCAGTTCTTTCATATGCCGGTGCCAAAGGGGCGCACCGACGACGCCTATTTTGCGCCGCTCGACAATCTGCACGTGCACCCCGAGACCAGGCTCTATCTCGGTCTGGTGCACCACGACGATGCGGCCGGCGATGCGGCGCGGATCGCTGCAGCGCGCCGGCACGCGCGGGTCGACGGTGTGGCTACCGAATGCGGCATGGCGCGCGGTGACCCGGCGCGGCTGCCGGCGCTGCTCGCCGCGCACGTGCGCGCGGCGGAAACCGCCGCTCAGGCATAACCTTCGGTTCCCGAGCGAGAGCCGGCCACCAAGGCGGCCGGCTCTCGGGGCGAGCTTAACCGATTGAGAGCTTGCGCAAAAATGCGGTGCGCTGCGCGGCTGCGGCAGCCATCAACGAGGCGTCCTGGCCGGCCAGCACGAACCGAGAGCCCATCTCGATGTAGCGCTGTGTAAGCGTCTCGTCATAGACGCCGCCCATGCCCGGAAACTTGCCGTGCTTGCGCGCGGCAGCGATCACCTTCCGATAGGCGTCGACGACCCGCTCATCGCCGAATTGGCCGTGAATGCCCATCTCGGCGCAAAGATCGTTGGTCCCGATCAGCAATACGTCGATCCCCGGCACTGCGGCGATCTCTTCGGCATTGGCGATTGCGGTCGGCGTCTCGAGCATGACCACGGTCAAATTGGCGGCGTTGAGCGCGCTCGCGGCTTCGGCGGAACGCGCCGAGCGCAGCGCGTAATGCGGCCCGATGCCGCCCATCGAGCGATGCCCCATCGGCGGATATTTAAGTCGATTCACTACCTCGCGGGCCTCGGCGGCAGTGTCGACATGCGGCATGACGATGCCGAGAACGCCATTATCGAGCGCCCTGGTGGCGATCGCGTATTCGCCGTTTGGCACCCGCGCGATCGGCGCTATGCCTGCGTCGAGCGCCGCGATCGCGATCTGCGCGCAGGCTTCGAGCGACATGACGCCGTGCTCCATATCGAGAAACAACCAGTCGAAGCCGGCGACGGTCATCGCCTTCGCGATCTCGACGCTGCGCGTCATGCGAATGCCGACACCAAGCGACAATTGGCCTTGTTCGAGCTTTTCCCGGGCAACATTGCGGACGGCGTTGGGCATCGGCGTTCTCCCTTCATCTCCAGATCCCGCTAGTGGTTATAAAGAGGATGCACTGTCGGGAAAGGCGTATTGTCCTTGCAGATCGGATGCAGGAACGCATTGGCGACACCGACCAGACCGGTTGGGTCGGCGGTCGAAATGATGCTGATCGCGTTCTGGGCCGTTTTAAACCCATCGGCATCAAGCATCAGCGCCAAATGCTGAATGCCCCACTGCCGCTTGATCTGATAGGCCGCATCCTTGCCAAACCTGCGGTCAATTTGAGCGGCGATCTCCGGGCTCGTCAGCGCCGCGAAATTATCCGCGAACTCCCGGGAAAACAAGTCGACCTGCCGCCCAACAGCCGTGCTGATGGTGTAGATCTTGCCCCCTATCTTGGCCCCGGCTTGCAGTTTGGCCAGGTTCTGCGCGCCGCCCACCAACTCGGTGACGTTTCCTTTCACGGCGGTCATCGCAGTTTTGACTGCGTTGTAGGCCGTCCTAAGTTTGCTGGCGGCCTCGGCGGTCTGAGCTGCTTCCTCGGCTGCTCGCGCGCCGGTTGTCGCGGCGGAGGCCTCGCCAAATGTCGCCAAACTGACGGCGGCCATCACTGGTGATATCACCATACCGACAGTAGCATTGGCGCACTCGCTCTGGGTCGTCGCACATCCTGCGGCGCACTCCGTCGGGTGCTGAGCCGGACAGTTTTGCCAGCAAACCGGGCCGACCATGTGAAAATCCGCCTTGCAGGTTGGGTAGCAGAGCGCGCCGGTCGGGTCTTTCTCCAACCCTGGCGCGCATACACCGGCATCAAGTGCTTCGCCGGCGCCGACCCCGTAGACCGGCTTTGTACATCCCGTGCCTGTATCCGCGTATCCCTCAGGGCAATCAGGGCTGCAGATGCAGCAGCCGACTGGATGAAAGCCGGCTTTGCACTTGGGATAGATTATCGCACCCGACCACTCGCAACCCTGGGGGTTTTCGCTCGCGCATTTACCCATGTCCCAGGCAGCGTAGCCGGCTCCTCTACCATATGGGCCCGGCTTTTGACAGAACGCGCCGCTGTCCGTGAATCCCGGCGGACAACTATCGACGGTGCATAGATTGGCTGTGGAATGATGGTAGCCAGGCTTGCAGGGCGGATAGCAGAGTAGCCCGATCCGCTCCAGGCCTGGCTTGCAGGTATAAGGCTCACCGGCACCGTTGCCGTAACTTTGCCGATAACAATAAGGAAGTTCGATAGCTCCCACTTGGATCGCGATCCAGTTCATGACCGCGTTCATTTCGGGCGGCGTCAGGGGTGGTTCGCCCAGGTCGATCATTTCAACGCCATTGCGCATGACCGGCTGTGAATAGGCAGGCAATGCGACGCCGAGTATGCCGACAAGCATGCATATTACAGTGAGCAACGCCTTCTGGTTCATTTGTTAACCCTCCCTCGCGTGGAGCGATCAGCTTGCCCGTCCTTATTACCGCTCACAAGAGTCTCCGGGCGTTGCTGGCTCGACGAACGCGGTTGCATCGGACATCGGGCGACGGCATTAAATCAGCAAAGAACCGGCGGAGTGCGGTATTCCATATGGCGCCGCCGGTTCTTTCGGTCGGTTTGTGACCCGCGCAAAGGAGGCATCAGCAATGTCAGCGGTCACCCAGCGCTACAATGTCGGCGGAGTGTATCTGCCGCGGCCGTTCAAGGTTCGCCGCCTCGGTCATTTTGGCTTCAATGTCGAAAAACTGCCGGAGGGCCGCGAGTTCTACGGCGACCTCCTCGGCTTCATCGCCTCCGATACGCTCGATTTTTCGCGCGCACCATGGTTTCCGAAAGACGCCGATGTCGGCGACCCGCGCGGCTATTTCATGCGCTACGGCACCGACCATCACGCCTTCGTGCTGTTTCCGAAGCGCGTCATGGGTCACCGCGCCGACCGTAAATTTGCGCCCGAGGTCACGATCAATCAGATTACCTGGCAGTGCGGCAGTCTGCGCGAGATTGTCGAGGCTCACGATTATTTCGTGCACCACCAGGTCCGCGTTCAGCGCGTCGGTCGCGATATGCCGGGCAGCAACTGGCATGTCTATGTTTACGATCCCGACGGCCATACCAACGAATTCTATTACGGAATCGAGCAGATCGGCTGGAACCAGCTATCGAAGCCGCGCGACATGTATTATCGCGGCTTCAACGAAAAGCCGTCATTGCCACAAATATCGGAGGCGGCCGAATTGTTCGACGCGCAGGACAAGGGCATCGACGTGCTCTCCGGCCACCGGCCCGGGCGGCCGCCTGCGGCGAGCTATGATGTCGAAGGGGTATTGCTGCCGAGGCCGTTCAAGATCACCAAGATTGGCCCGTTGAGCCTGTTTGTCGACGATGTCGAGCGCGCCGAAGCCTTCTACGGCGAGCGGCTCGGCTTTGTGAAGAGCGAGGAGGTCCAGTATCGCGGCGCGCGCTGTGTGTTCATGCGCTGCGGCGCCGAGCACCACAGCCTCGGGCTGTTCTCGAAGGAACTGCGCGGCACATTGGGCTTGAGCCCGCGCACGACCTGCATGTCATTCGGTGTCGAGCTTGGCAGCTACGCGCAATTGCGCGAGGCCGTGGCCTTTCTGAAGTCGCACGGGGTGACCTTCATCGACACAATCCCGCCCGAGCTTTACCCCGGGGTCGATTACTCGGCGTTTGCGCTCGACCCCGACGGACATTGTATTCAGCTCTATTACTATATGGAGCAGGTTGGCTGGGATGGTCGCGTTCGCCCGGCTTCCGAGCGCCGCAAGGTCAACGGCAACTGGCCGGAAGCGATCGAGCCATTATCCGACACTTACGTCGATCAGGTATTCCAAGGGCCGCTCGGTT
>JAFAOB010000421.1 GCA_019238055.1 Alphaproteobacteria bacterium | reverse complement strand
CGGCCGGAAGGCAGGGTCGACGAACGCGGTTTTGCCGCGCTGAAGGAAATCGGCGCCAGTCTGCCTAGTGCCAGGCGGGTCGGTTTTGCCCGGTTCAAGGAGATCATCAGGGAACAATTCTTGATCGTATTGCGGGACGAAGAGCGCGCGATCGCGGCTCTGCCGAACTTGCTGCAAGCCGATCGCCGGCAATGCGAGGAGGCGCTTGCGATGCTGCATCGTGTTCTGGCCGCGTGCGGCGCGCTGTCGCGGGAGGCTAGCCGGCGGCTCGCGCGGATCGAGACATTACTCGATGTACCGATCGTCATACCGAGCGAGCCGCAGCAACAGACAGCGGCGGAGTAAAGAGCATGAGCACCCAATACGCCGGACGCGAGCGCTATGACCGGCTGCTGCGCGCCGCTCAGGCCTTGCCGCCGGTCGCAACCGCGGTGGCCCATCCCTGCGATCGCGTATCGCTCGAAGGTGTCGTCGAGGCTGCGCGCCTTGGACTCGTTGACGCGATCCTGGTCGCGCCTCCAGCCCGCATCCGTCGGGTCGCGGAAGAGGCCGGGCTCGATATCTCCAGGTATCCCTTCATCGAATCGGCGCACAGCCATGATTCCGCGGCAAAGGCGGTCGAGCTTGTGCGTGAGGGCAAGGCCGAAGCCTTGATGAAGGGCAGCCTTCATACCGACGAGCTTATGGGTGCCGTGGTGGTGCGCGATACCGGCATCCGCACCGAGCGGCGCATCAGCCACTGCTTTGTAATGGATGTTCCGGGCCATGAGAACCCTCTGATCATTACCGACGCCGCGGTCAACATCGCGCCCGATCTCGCCGCCAAGGCCGACATCGTGCAGAACGCCATCGATCTCGGCTATGCATTGCAATTCGAGGAGGTGCGGGTCGCGATCCTGTCGGCAATGGAGACGGTCAATCCCAAGGTGCCGTCGACGGTCGAAGCTGCGGCCTTGTGCAAAATGGCCGATCGCGGTCAGATCACTGGCGGTGTGCTCGATGGCCCACTCGCTCTCGACAACGCGATCGACACGGAGGCCGCGGCGATCAAGCATATCGTCTCGCCGGTCGCAGGTCGCGCCAATGTATTGGTCGTGCCGGACCTCGAAGCCGGCAATATGCTGGCCAAAAGTCTGTCATTTCTCGCCGAGGCCGATGCTGCCGGCATTGTGCTCGGCGCTCGGGTCCCGATCATTCTGACGAGCCGCGCCGACTCGGTAACGACACGGCTCGCGTCCTGCGCGGTGGCGAGCCTGGTGGCGGCCGCCCGGCGTCAGAATGCGGCCGCCGCCGTGCGATGATCGAGGTGAACCCAATGCCGCCCGAGCTGATCCGTTCGTCGATCCTCAATGGGCAAAAGGCGCTCGTCGTCGGCGTCGCCAATGAGCGCTCGATTGCTTGGGGCTGCGCGAAGATGATGCGACATGCCGGCGCCGAGATCGCGATAACGTATCTGAACGACCGAGCGCGACCTTATGTCGAGCCCTTGGCCAAAATGGTCGAGGCGCCGCTATTGCTGCCGTTGGAAGTACGCAACCCGGCTCAGACGGACACGCTATTTACGGCGATTGCCGAGAAATGGGGACGGCTCGACATTCTCGTGCATTCAATCGCGTTTGCGCCAGGCGAAGCGCTTGCCGGCCGCGTGACCGATTGTCCGCGCGACGGGTTTCTAACCGCGATGGAGGTCTCGTGCTGGTCGCTGCTCGACCTTGTGCGGCGGGCCGAACCGCTGATGCCTTCGGGCGGTACGATTTTCGCGATGAGCTATCACGGTGCCAGCGAGGTCATTGAGAATTACGGGATCATGGGCCCGGTCAAGGCGGCACTCGAGTCAGCTGTGCGCTATCTGGCGGCTGAGCTGGGACCCAAGGGCATCCGTGTGCACGCAATCAGCCCTGGCCCGCTCGCGACCCGCGCGGCTTCGGGCATCCCCGATTTCGATGCACTGATGGCGCGCGTCGCCGAGCGCGCGCCAGCACGCCGGCTGGTCACGATCGAAGAGGTGGGGGCGGCGTGTGCCTTTCTGGCGAGCCCTTATGCCGGAGCGATGACCGGCGACACGATCTATATCGACGGCGGCTATCACATCCTCGGCTGAAGGACAGGCGCGGCATGACAGATGCGACCGAGCCGCTGATCGGCGTCATCAACGCCGGATCGTCATCGCTCAAATTCAGCTTTTATGAGGGTGACAAGCAGCTGTTGACCGGACAGGTTGACGGTATCGGGGTGCACCCCAGAGCCAGTGCTGCCGGTCCCGGCGGCGAGCCGATTGCGCCACCCAAACTCGGCGGAAAGCCTGCGACCGCACCGAGCGACCTGTTGCCGGCGATCATCCCGTGGGCGCGCGAGCAGCTCGGTGGGCGAGCCTTGGCGGCACTCGGTCATCGGGTCGTCCATGGCGGGATGCGCCATTCGCGGCCGGCCCGCGTGACGCCAGCGCTCCTTGTCGAGCTCGAGGCGCTGGTGCCGCTGGCGCCGTTGCATGAGCCGCACAATCTGGCGCCGATCAAAATGGCGCTGCAGCTCAACCCCGACCTGCCGCAGGTCGCGTGCTTCGACACCGCCTTTCACCGCACCGCCCCCGAAGTGGAACAGGCCTTTGCATTGCCCTATCCGCTCTACGAAGAGGGGATCAGGCGCTACGGCTTTCACGGCCTCTCCTACGAATACATCGCCTCGGTTCTACCTGAGCAGGCTGCGGAGATCGCCGACGGCCGTGTCGTTGTTGCCCATCTCGGCAATGGTTGCTCGGCCTGCGCGATGCGCAAGCGCATCTCGGTCGCGACGACGATGGGGTTTACCGCCCTTGACGGATTGCCGATGGGGACGCGCTGCGGCGAACTCGACCCCGGCGTTGTCCTGCATCTGCTTCAGCAGAAGAACATGGCCCCGGACATTGTCGTCGATCTGCTCTATCGACGCTCGGGCCTGCTCGGCCTCTCGGGAGTGTCATCCGATTTTCGCGAATTGCTGGCGAGTGCCGAACCGCGAGCGCGGTTTGCTGTCGAGCTGTTCTGCTATCGTGTGGCCCGCCACATTGCCTCGTTGGCCGCAGCCATGGGCGGGCTCGATGGGGTCGTGTTCACCGCCGGGGTCGGCGAGAATGCGGCTCCGGTGCGCGCCGCGATCTGCCGCGCCTGCGCCTGGTGGGCCTCGATCTGGACGAGGCCGCCAATAGCGCGCACCGCGCGCGGATCAGCACCAGCGCAAGCCGGGTGGCCGCCTATGTCATCAAAACCGATGAGAATTTAATGATCGCCCGCCATGCCCGAGCGGTGGTGCAAAGCTAGACGATAACAGGAGAGGAACGTATGTCCGACAATCGCGGCACGATACCCGTCGGCGTCTTCTCGGCGACCGACATCAAGCGCCGCATGGCCGAGCGCGAGGCGCAGCGCGCCGCCGAGGAACTGCGCCGCCTGCAGGCGCAAGAGGAGCAGCAAAAGGCGGTCATGGCGGAATTCCAAAAGCCGCCGGACCGCACACCCGAA
>JAFAOB010000398.1 GCA_019238055.1 Alphaproteobacteria bacterium | reverse complement strand
ACGACCGGATCGTCAGCCTGCCAAACTCGCTCGTGGAAGGCTCTCCTGGCTCACGCGGGGCCTCCGGCGCGCCATCAAACTCCTCCTCAAATGTCTCCCGCTCCCAAAGCTCTGGGGATGCCTGCTAAACTGATAGATGCTTAGGGTCGTCGCTAACAGTTCGCTAGTAGCCCCAGTGGTCTTTACGAAGGCAATCACAGAGCAAAAGTTTTCGTGACCGAATATCTCGTCCATAACTTCCCTAGCGCGATGCAGGTTCTCGTGTCCAATTTGCAGAAAAATACTGCCGGTCGACGCGAGCAACTCACGGCAAGTTAATAGCCGGTCACGCAGATACGTCAGATATGAATGCAGACCTAATTCCCATGTGTCCCGGTATGCTCTGACCATTTCGGGCTCGCGCGTCATGTCGGCATCGTCATTGTGGACGACATCGCGCTTGCGGACGAACGGCTGGAAATTGGAGCCGAACTTGACGCCATAAGGCGGGTCGATGTAGATCATCTGCACCTGACCGCCGAGGCCCTCGTAATGCAGCAATGAGTTCATCACCACGAGTGAGTCGCCGAGGATCATTCGGTTGACCCATTCGTCGCGATACTCGTAAGCCTTCAACACCTGATCGGCGATCGGGCGCTGCGGATCACCGAACAGCTCGAACATGCCGCGCTGAGCGCCGCGGGCTTCCTTGGTGTGGCCCTTCAATGTTTCGACAATCGCCATCGTCGATAGCCGCTCATGCACGAACAGCGGCAGGGTCGGCACGTCGAAGGACAGCCGCTCCGCCTTGCCCGCCCAATTGAGAAACGGCCGGCCGAGCCGCTTGAGCTGGTCCACTGCATCCCGCAGCCCACGGCATTCGGCGACCCGATGCCCGGCTTCGTCGCGGAACACGCTGGGCTCGGCGAATTCATGCGGCGCTGTCAGCTTCGCGGCATCCTCGATGCACGCCATCAGCCATTCGCCGAGTTCGCGGACACTGTTCTTTCCGTCCCATTCGAGCGACGGCGATAGTGAGCTATCGTAGCGATAAGTCGCCGGCGGCTTTTTCTTGCGGAATTGCGGCTGCGTCCCGACCTCCGGGCGCAGCGCGACTTCGAATTCGCGGTGCTGATAGCGTTTGGTCTGTCTAACTTCAGCTTTGGTTGCAATAGTATCAGCTCTACTGCGAGCCACAATAATCTCCGCCCTCGTTTCGAGAGCGAAGGTGAAAGAATTGAGTTGAAAATGCGTAAAGATCGATTTGTTATATATTCACGTTATATTTTCTTAATGCTTTGTAGTCGCCGCTGAGTTGACATGGCTCGGAAATATGCCGCCCTAAAAATCGATTGGCGACCGCGGCATCTCCGGGAAACTAAGCCTCGCGCGGCATTACATCGAGGCGGACGACGAGGCCTTCGAGCTCGGGCTCTGGCGGCGGATAGCGGCGCATGACCAGCGGGTCGTGACCGGGGACAATGTGTTGCGGGCTCGGCGCATGGGCGCGCAGCACATCATACGCGTCGAGCATGTCGCCAATGTTGAAGGCCGCGGTGAACGGCCGCCCGGTTTCCATATTTTCGTAGTAATGGCTCACATCCGAAGCCAGCACGACCCCAGCCGCGGCTCGTATGGACGCGGACAAACTGCATGCCGGGCGTATGACCGCCGACCGGGTGCAATGAGATCCCCGGCGCCAGCTCGACCGGCCCGTTATACAGCTTGAGCCGGCGGGCGAAATTGAGCCGGACGATGCCGACAACGTCTTCGACTTCGAACGACCGGGCCAAGAACGGATGGCGCATGTGATGCCCGGTCGTGTAA
The DNA here is from genome assembly GCA_019238055.1 of Alphaproteobacteria bacterium. Lineage (GTDB taxonomy): Bacteria > Pseudomonadota > Alphaproteobacteria > ATCC43930 > CGMCC-115725 > AP-15. Next base: position 4,390 of record JAFAOB010000398.1, on the reverse strand, counting down.
TGCAGCTCGGCTTCCTGCAGATGAAACTCCGCCTTTGGAAAGCGGTGGAACGTGCCGACATGATCGTAGTGCAGATGCGTCAGGATGACGTCGGCGACAGCGTTATGGTCGAGCCCGACCAGTGACAACGCCTCGGCCGGGCAGCGCAGGTGACGGCGGCCGCGCGCCGCTGCGACCTCGGCGGTAAAACCGGTGTCGATCACAAACGCGCGCTCGCGCCCGATCGCCGCCCACACGAAATAATCCATCGGCATCGGTCCGTCATGCGGGTCGCCGCCGATGAAATGATCGCTGCGGCGGGCGTCGCGCTCGGCATAGCGGATCGCAAACAGCTCATATTCCGGAAGATTGTTTTCCATAGAGGCCCTTTCCTGGGAGGGGTTGCGCCGCCGCTGCGGTGCGAGCCTATGATCATCGCTTGCTTATAGCCGAGTGCAGGAACCCGAACCATGCCGCAATCACCTCTGAGCCCTTATCAGGTCGAAGCGTTCAACACCGCCGCGCAATCCGAGAACAAGATTCACGATGACGCCGTGGCTCGCCGCTTTGGTTTCAAAGGCGGTCTCGTGCCGGGTGTCGAGGTCTATGCCTATATGACACATGTGCCGGTTGCGCGCTGGGGCCGTGCCTGGCTCGAACACGGCGCCGCCGCGTGCCGCCTGACAAAGCCGGTCTATGATGGCGACAGGGTGACGGTGACCGCAGAAGAGACCTCGCACGGGCTTGATCTTTTCGTCGAAAGCCGCGGCGAGTTGTGCGCGACCGGCCGCGCCGAACTCGGCACTGGGCAGAAATCCATCCCGGCGGCTTTTGCCGAGGCGCCGATACCACCCGATCCGCCCATCGATCGCCCGCCGGCCGATGAAGCGACCCTGCCGGTCGGCAGATGGCTCGCGATGCATCCGTTCCGGATCAGCCGCGACGAGGCATCGGAATATTTGCGCGATATCCGCGAAAGCCTGTTGCTCTACACCGAGGAGGGACTGGTTCACCCCGGCACGATCCTGCACATCGGCAATTGGGTGTTGCGGCACAATGTCGTGCTCGAGCCATGGATGCATGTCGGCAGCCGGGTCGAACATTTCACGGCGGCGCGTATCGGTGATGAATTATCGGCTCGCGCGCTGATCACCGATAATTACGAGCATAAGGGGCACCGTTTCGTGGTGCTCGATGTGCTTGTTTACGCCAACGCCGCCACCCCGATCGCTCGGATCGCGCACACCGCGATCTATCGCCCGCGCCAGCTCGCCGCAGCGTGAATGCCGTCTCGGTTATCCTGAGGACGGCGGAGGTGACGGAGCGGCGATCTCGCGGGTTTCGACCTCTGGCGGGTTCCCGAACCGCAAGCGGATCCGATATCGCTGCCAATCGCGATCGTAAGCGGCCGGATCAGGCAATTGGATCGAAGCGGTCGACAGGATTGCCAACACTCTCGTTTCGGTTTGCGGGGCGGCACCGACCGGTTTGGGCGTGACCGGGTTCGGGGCAATGTTGGTGAGCCCACCCGATCCGACGCTGGTGACCCCGAATTTGGGGCCCGAATAGGTTGCGCCCAGCGATTGCTGCGTAAAGTAATCGGTGGGCGCCGGATTGGCGGTGACCGAAATCGCCGGCGTCACATGCCCATCGGGCGAAACGAGTTCGGCGCCGCGCAGCGCCAGGCGATCGATCGCGGTAATCTCGATCTGATTGGCGATCCCGCCCGGCGGAAAACCGGCGCGGATCTGGTCATTGGGCAGCGGCGCCGGGCCGGAGCCAGGGCACGCGGCGAGCAGAAGCAACAGCGCAAGGAGGCCGGCCGCCCATTTCATCCGGTCAATCTAGGCGCCAATCGCAATCGGCGGAAGCGGCCGTGACACCGGGCGGGGCGGCATGGCAGAATCCTGCGGTCATTATGCTTGGGAGAGTCACGATGTCCGATGCTGCCGCCACCCACACGACCGATATCGGTGTTGTCGAGGACCGGAATTTCAGCATCCGCGATTTTCGCCTGCAAAACGGCGTCACAATGCCCGAAGTTAATATCGCCTACGAGACCTATGGTCGGCTGGCCGCCGACGGCCGCAACGCGGTGCTGATCACCCATGGGTACACCAGCAGCCATCATGCCGCCGGCCGCAATCCGGCAAACGGCAATCAGCCGGGCTCGTGGGATGGCTTGATCGGACCGGGAAAGGCGATCGACACCGACCGGCTCTATGTCGTCGCCTCGAACATGCTGGGGTCCTCTTACGGCTCGACCAACGGCGCCAGCCTCGACCCGCGCACCGGTAAACCCTATGGTCCGGATTTCCCGGCGATCACGGTCCGCGACATCATCGGCGCGCAGAAGGCGCTGCTCGACAGCCTTGGCGTGCGCCATCTGGTTGCTGTCGCCGGCCCGTCCTATGGCGGCTATCAGGCCTTTCAATGGGCGGTCGCCTATCCGGAAATGATGGATGGCATCGTTGCGGTCGTAACCGCTCCGCGCTCGCAAAATGCCGAGAAAAGCCTTGCCGAGCTCGAGGCGCGGCTCGCGACCGACCCCGAATGGTATGGCGGGCATTATTATGGCCGCGGCGGCGCCAAATCGGTGCTGACGCAGATGCGGTTCGAGACACTGATGCGTTACGGCTATGATGCGCAGCTCGCGGGGCGTTATCCGGACAAGGCCGAACGCGAGCAGGCGATCCGTCAGCTCGCCGCCGACTGGGCGCGCAATTGGGACGCCAATTCGCTGGTCATTCTGCGCCGCGCCACGATCGGTTTCGACACGCTCAAGGACTTCGCCAAGATCCGGGCCAAGGTGCTCTATGTGCTGTGCCGCAGCGACGCGCTGTTCCCGCCGAGCCTGGCGCCCGGCGTCATGCAGGCGCTTTCCACAGCCGGGGTCGAGGCCCGCTATTTCGAAATCGACAGCGATCTCGGCCATTCCGCAAGCGGCCCCGAGCATCACAAATGGTCGCCGGTGCTGCGCGAATTCCTCGCCCCACTCGTCGCCAAGCTCGGTTAGCTAAACCGGCAACCGAATGTAGCAGCCGGGCGGAGGCGATCCTGCTAATATGCGAGCTGCCTCAGCCGCTATAACTGTTCCAACCGGCGCGATATTCCGGTTCCGACTTGCGGCGAACATCGGTCGGGGTGAGCAAACGCTTTGCTGCCAGGCAGCCAGACATCCACTCGCCAAGGTGCTCACCTGCCGCGCCGTAACAGCTCTGGGGATTAGAAAGGCTGCGCTGGCCTGCCCAGTATTCGGCGCCATCCCTGAACTCGCCTGAGATACCGGCGAACCATGATTCCCACGTCCTCCGGTCGCGCAGCCCGTCTTGGAAGGCTGTGACTCTCGGGGATTCAGGTGGGACCGACGAAATCTGGGGTCTGGCCGATACATTCGGGCCGGCTGCGGCCGCCGGCAAATCGAGTACGAGAACGTGTCGCTCGTTATCGATCGACCAAGCCCCGACCTTAGAGAGAAAGCTTTGTCCGAGCAGTGGCGTGCCCTGTGTCGGCAATATGTTAGCTTCAATGTGATTGAAGGAATGATTGCCGACCTTGATCTCATGCAGGAAGAACCGTGCGCTCTTCATAACAGAGCCATCGCCAAGCTGGTAGCTGGTTTCCCCGATGTAATCGTCGTCCTCGATTGTGCCCGTCCGGAACAGCGTTCGAGCCACATCAGCCGGCAGTGAGACGTCAGCTGCCCCGCTGTCAAGTACGAAGGGCAGCGGAAGAAGCCCATTCAATAATACGGGCACCATGTAGATACCGCTGCTATTGGTTAGTGGTATCTCGTCACCGAAATGTTGACCGGGCAAACCGCCTACATTCGGCTGATCCGCGCTGCCTGTGGGGTTGGTCAAATAGCCGCGCAGAAACGCGATCCGGGCGCGCCCGGCTTGTTTGAAGCAGTCAACAACAGAGGGCGGCGGTGGCAGCTGTGGCGAGATATCAGGCGGAACACCACACCTCGTCGCATATTCACGAACCCACCGCGCCTGATCGGTCTCTAACGCTTCTCGCTGCCCGGAATCAAGACGAGTCCACAGCTCTCGATAAACCTGAGCCCTCTCGTCGGCGATTGCCAGCAGCTCTGGGTCAGAGCAAATGACAAGACTTGAGGGAAGTTGGACTGTGTCGCATTTGAGCGCGTGATCTGCCCGCGCCGATACTGAGGCTAGCCAGCCCATAACCAGTGCTAAACCGAATAAGACGCGGTGACTCCTCATCCCCTCAGCTCGTCAACAATCGAGAAAATCGATGTTACTTAACCCCAACTATGGATACGCCTTGAGGCGTTGGCTTGTGAGCGAGATGGAAGGCTTGCCCGGCCTGAAAGCGTAAGCGACGAGGCAGGACAGGACATGGACCATGGCGTTGATCACCGACCTGTGGCGTGAATGCTCAAGCC
>JAFAOB010000220.1 GCA_019238055.1 Alphaproteobacteria bacterium | reverse complement strand
ATGTCGCGACTGACTGTGGCGCGCATCCCCATTGGATCCCAGGCGCCGGGGAACGACACACCCGGCGTGCTCTTGGGAATCTGGAGGTACAGGGTGCGCTCAATCCAGGGCTCGTCGCCAAGCCGGATAGCAGGGGTGGCGTAATACAGGGCGCAGCCCGCCAGAGAGACGAAAAACTTCCGCCCGTTGACCATATAGCCGCCATCCACCTTCTGCGCGGTGGTGCCAAAGCGCCGGCCGCCCACACCGAGTTTGCTATCGGTCTCGCCCTGCTCGACCGGCTCGCTGTGAGGCTGTCCGTAGAAAGCGCCGTCTTCGACGACCTCGCGGAACTTGGCGGCCCGGAGCCTTTCGTGGCGCTCACGCACGGCGGGAGGCATCGCCATATTATCGGCAATCGGGCCCATCATCAGCATCGTGAGGCAGTGCATGTTGAAGGTGAGCGCCGTGGAGGCATTGCCCTGCGCAAGCTGCTCCGCCACCAGGCAGTAGGTTTCGTAGTCGGCCCCGAGCCCATCGTAGCGTGCGGGCACGCACAGGCCGAGGAGCCCCTCGGTGCGGAGATCGGCGTAGTCGTCGAAGGGAAAGGATGCGTCACGGTCGTGGCGGTCGGCGCGCGGAGCGAACCGCTCGCGGGCCAGACGGCGGGCAAGGGCGATCAATTCGCGCTGTCGGGAGGAAGGCTGGAGGTCCATCAGAGGGCTCACCGCGCTGACCACATTTTGCACCAATAAGCCACTCCCCGAGACCCAGCTGCAAGTCCCGGCGGCTCAACCTGCCATAGTATCTGCCTTCATAGAGCTCGTATTGATTTGACATTTATTAACTGCGACATGATTTGACAGGCGGCCGATGATGACATAGCCCGCCGACATACCCGACACCGGTGCCGCCGCCTTCGAGCCCGCCCGTAGCACCGCCTGCGACATAGAGGCCATCGATGGTGGTGCCGTCGGGGCGCCTGACGCGGCCATGGCCGTCGATCGCAATACCGCTCATCGTATTGGTGATGCCGGCGCAAATTGGGATCGCGAAAAAGGGCGGTGTTTCGATCGCGCGTGGCGCACCGCTGCGCGTCGAATGGGCAGGGATAAGCGCCGCAAGCCGCCCCGCACGTACGGCGCTGTTGTAACCGGCGACGGTCTCGATTAGCCCGGTGCCAGAAAGGTTTGTCAGACCGGCAAGTTCGGCGAGCGTGTCGGCTTGGTGAAGGGTGCCGCTCGCAGTGACAAGCTGCGGATTAGGCGGGATCTGCGTGGCCGTGCGGCGGTCTGCCAGATCGGGATGTCGCAGATCACTCGGGTACGATCAGTTGACGTTGGCGGCGATCCTGAGCCATAAGATATTGGCAATGGTGGTGCACGATCCAAAGATTGCCGATCGTGCGCGACGCGCGGGTGTCGGATTGGAGGGAGTGTCTAAAAGTCGGTCTCCAATTTCTAAACAAGGCCCGAAGAGTCCGAAAAAGCCTTATGCATTAATGTGGAGGGGTGGCCGAGTGGCTGAAGGCGGCGGTTTGCTAAACCGTTACAGGACGTCAAATCCTGTCGGGGGTTCGAATCCCCCCCCCTCCGCCAATCCTCTGTTTCTTACCGTCTCGCTCTATCTCGCAACTTCCCGCCGTACTAGAGTTTCTGCGACTTGCGAGTTTCCTCTTGCCTTCCGGAATATCGCTATTCCCACCTTAAGTGGGGGAACGACAAGCGTCTCCCCTTTGTCCTCCGGAGAGCGGCGATGGCACGGACGGGCAAACTTTCGGTGGTGGAGGTCCAGAAGGCGAAACGGCCTGCGGTGTTGCACGACGGTGACGGGCCTTACCTGCGTGTTTCCTCACCAGGTCGAAAGCATGGATGTTTCGGTTCCAGCTTGATGGCAAGCGCCGCGACATGGGACTGGGCGCTTACCCGGACATCTCGCTCGCCGAGGCACCGCAAAAGCCACAGAGCACCGCAAACAATGTCAGGAGGGGATAGATCCTTGGTCGTGCAGGTGCTCGATCCGATCTGGACCGAAAAGCCTGAAACGGCGAGCCGGGTGCGTCGGCGAATCGAGGCGGTGCTTGATGCCGCGGCCGTGCGCGGCTTTTGGCAAGGGCCGAATCCGGCACGATCGAAAGGCAATCTCGCGCATAATTTGCCGGATGCACCGCATATCCGCGTGAGGTGGTCGAAATGGCACTCGCCCACACGATCGAGAGCAAGGTCGAGGCGGCATATCGGCGCGGCGATCTTTTTGAAAAGCGGCGCAGGCTAGTGACGGATTGGGCACGTTTCTGCGAGGTGCCATCGGCTGAGGAGGTTGTGCCGTTGCCAGCTGTCGGGTGAAGGTCCCATCGGTCCGGAGGCCAGCGGGGGACCATCGCCTGAACATCCTGCCGGCGGAGTCTGTTGTGCGGGATCGAAACCGACAAGCAGCCAAGACTCCGCAACGGCAAACCGGCATCAGGCCACTTTGGTGATCAGCTGTGCCTTACGGGTCTGGAACTGCTGCGCCATGGCCTCGAGTTCATCTTTCTCGAAATCGTCGCGAGCGCAGCTAAATCCCGTAGTTTCTTCTTCTTGGACGTGATGCTCGACAAGCTCGCGCAACACGTTCAGCTCCGCCATCCACGGCTCGCTCATCTTGTCGCGGTTGGCAGACATTTTCTCGAGCTGATTTTCGACAATCTGATGCTCGTTGCTTCCTTCAAGGGCGAAGCTACGCGAGGCCTCGCTTTGCGATCCTTCAAGGCGACGGTAAAGCACCTCCTGCTCGGCATGCGCGTGGCCCAGCAGCTTGGTTTTCATTTCCTCAAAAAGTGCCCCACGCTCAGCACGATCCTCGCTTTCCTCGATGCGGTTTATCAGTGCGGCGACTTCGGTGTGGTCGTTATGCAAATCCTGCAGAATTCCTTCTGCCAGACCGAGCATTTCCCTGATCATTGGCAACAATCTTTCCCGTGGATGATACCCAGATCAACAGTGGTCAATGGATTATGGTTTCACCTGCCGAGGCACCGCTCCCTCTGGACCGAAGCTTTTACTGGCACCGCGCGGCCACGACACAATAATCTTTCCGCCGTGGGTAAGCGGGACACGGGCGCTCATCACCCGGCTGGATCGGTAGCCCTAACCGTCTGTGGCATGTGTGGCATGCTGTCGGGCTCGCCGGTGCCGTGTTCGCAGGTTTTGAACTCCAATCCCGGCCGCAGCCTCGCCATCGAATGGGCCGATCTATTGCGCGATATCGGCCCGCCTGCAGGAAGCGACCATCAAGAAGGATGGTAGGCGCATTATCACCCGCACTGCCGTCGCCAGGCAGGTCGGGCAGCGTCTCCAGGCCCTGGCATCCCCTGCCGCCCAATCTGCACGAACACGCTGCCTGACCAATCTCGCGGTCGCTCCGAACTAAGGTGACGCCGGCGCCATTCGCCGCATCCCAAAAGCGAGGGCCGCAACACCCTCGGTAACCGCAAGTCGTCTTCGCAAAATGAGCGCACCAGGAATGGTGATGCCCGACATCGGCACGCGTTCACGACATCGAGCAAGGTTGGTTGCGGTGGAGCCCTAAGATGGCTATCGATAATCGGAACGCCCCAAGTCAGAAATTGACGGACACGCCGATGAATCCCGGCGACGAAGCGCCGCCGGGCACGACTGGCACCGGGGAGAATATCTGCCCAGACTGTGCCGGTACCGGTCGCAGGGACACGGCACCCTGCCCCAAGTGCAACGGAACCGGCAAGATAATTCAAGGCGTCGGCGGAGCTTAACATTCCAGGCGAAAAGGATATGGCGCAAGCGGCTGATACATCGATGAAGGTTTAGGGCGAATAGTAAGGAGCTGACGTCTTAAATTGGACAGCACCGACATTTGCACGTTGGGCTTACATGGCAAAGCTCGGATCGGTGCTGAGGCACCAGCGCCGCCGCCGCGCCAGCGAAATCTCGTGCGCGCGCAACACGCGCCAGATCTGATGCTTTGAAATATCGCCCAAATGCCGCGCCGGCGGCGTTCCATCCCAGCGGCTGTATCCCGCCAGCGGCGGTGCGTCCAACGTCGCCAGGGTGCACTGTTCGTCGGCCGGCTGGTAATGGGCGGGCTTGCCGCTGGTTATGAGATGATCAGATCTGGGCTGGCCCGATCGTGTCGGCCATCTGCGCCCCGCGTCTTCCGAGCGGCTTTGGCGGGCCAGAGGTGCTTTGTTTTGCAGTTTGATGCTCAATTTCTGCATTGAACTGGGCGCCAACGAGAACGACAGTAATGGATAACCAGACCCAAGTCATAAAGCCGATGATCGCGCCGAGCGAGCCGTAGGTCTTATTGTAGCTGCCAAAATGCGCAACGTACCAAGAGAACAAGATCGAGGCTATGAGCCATAAAACCGTGGCGGATACGCTGCCCCAGCTGATCCATCTCCATTTCGGTTCAGCACGGCTCGGGCCATAGCGGTAGAAGACGGATAAGGCAACCGCGACCATCACCAACAGGATGGGCCACCGGGCAATCTTTAAGAGGACGTTGGTCAGCCCCGAAAGAGGAAAATAATTGAGAACGATCGGGAGAGCGACGACAGCGGCCAGCGTCAGTCCGACGAAAACCATGAGTCCGATGGTGAACATCAGCGCGACCGCGCTCAGTTTGAGAAAATTTCGTTTTTCCTCTTCTTCATAAGCGACATTCAGGCCGTCGAAGATCGCTTTGACGCCTGATGTGGCTGACCACAAGGCGACGGCAAGGCTGAACAGAAAACTGATGCCGAGAGCGGTGCCGCTCTGCTGGCCGAGACGGGTCAATTGTTCGCGCAGCACATCGACCGCTCCGCCGGGCGCCACGCCCGCCACCACATCGAGATGGCTGACCATTGTCCTCGGATCGAAAAACAAACCGTAAATGGATACCAGCGCCGCGATTCCCGGAAATATCGCCAGGATCAGGTAAAACGTCACACCCGCGGCAATCAGTAACATCCGGTCTCGGGAAAGTCGGTTATAGAGGCGCAGCAATATGTCTTTCCATCCCGGCCACGGGATTTCGGAGGGCGTGGTCGCCGCTCGGCCGCGCTCACCCTCTTGCTGTTTACTATGAGTGGGGTGCCGCTCGAGCGGTTGGGTGTTGCGTATCACAGAAGCTGAAGATCGCCAGGCCACCCCGGCGGCAAACAGGGCAGCACTCAATAAGATCACCCAAGACGGTGCTGGTGCTGCTTGCGCCGCCTCGCTCGGGCTCTGCCGACGCAAATCGCGAACAGTCATGCACTTACCTTGCTAAGCGGGTACCCGCCTGTTGCATCCGAGGCACATTTAGGGCTGGGCCATCAGGATATGTTGCCGAGTCACGCGGCATGGCGCATGTGCGAGATTGCATTGGGCTGTGAGAACTGTGGCGGGGCCGCCTCTTGCTCATTCATCAGCTCCCGCAGCGTTTCGCGGCCGCGCGACAGCCGTGACCGTACCGTACCGATTGGAATGTTCAAAATCTGGGCCACTTGCTCATATTGCATGCCTTCAAGGCCGACCAGGAGGAGGACCTGTCGTTGGGTCTCGGGCAGGCGCCCCAAAGCTCGATGAAGATCGCGCAACTGTAAAGCACCTGTGGCATTTTCTGCGACAGGCAGATCGGCAGCGACATCCTCGACCGGGACCTCTGTCCCACCGCGGGCTGAGCGGCGGACGTCGTTGACATGCTGGTTATGGAGGATCGTAAACAGCCAAGCCCGCAGATCAGTACCCTCTTGCCACAGGTGGCGCTTGGCAAGAGCGCGAACAAGGCAGCTCTGGACGAGGTCGTCGGCCCGTGCCGCATCACGGGTCAGAGCGCGTGCGTAACGTCGCAACCGCGGGATTTCGGATTCAAGACGGTCGGCAATTTCGGACATCGGTCATCCCCTTGCGGCTTTTCAGCCTCATTATTGGAATGAACCGACAATACCTGTGCGACGTAATCCCTTGATGTATGCTGTCGATCAATTTGTGAAGTGTTATTTCTACTGGTAATTGTATGTAAACCTATGGTAAATGCGGCAACATTATGTTACTGGCCCTATCACTACCCAATCGGTCACTGATACGACCAAAACAGTGAGCGTCCGCGGATGCCGACTTTCGACATCACTGAGAGTTGCACCCTGAAATGCAAGGATCATGATTCGCTGCCACAGAAAACGCTCATCGCCGGTGCGATAGGGATATCACCGGCAGCCCGATATGGGCGATAGCAAGCCGAATTCGGTCTGGGCCAGGCTGGCTCCTGCAGCAGTTGGGAAATGTGGTACTGGTCAGCTCGAACGGGTCGATTCCTGTCGAGATTCGATTTGCATTGCCAAAATCGTCCAAAGAGCGCGATCTTAGCCTAAAATCGCTGGGAAATCCGGGGAATGTCGGTTAAACGCGCATCAACCCCGCTCAAGATTGCGGCAGAGAACAGGATCCCATGAGGATGAAGATCCCCCACTGCGCTATTGTAGTCGCATCGATCTCATTGATCTCGTCTGATGCCCGTGCGACGGCGATCGACATCTCGGCAGAAGCTCCGGGAGCGTTGCTGCCGAGTGTTCCAGGAGCAAGCGTGCTTGCCTTCGACGCTCTTCCAGTGGGCGAGCTGCAATCTTACGACTTCGCCGGCGGAACACTGACAGGGAA
>JAFAOB010000128.1 GCA_019238055.1 Alphaproteobacteria bacterium | reverse complement strand
ATCGGGTTGCCGGATGATGAAATGCTTGGCACCGGCATGGCGTTTGGCGCCGACCACGGCAACCGTCTCACCGCTCCGAGGGTGAAACGGATAGACGATCCGAACCTCAATCGCCGGACACCCGGCAGTATGACGCTGCTTCGAGCGACACAAGTAGAAACCGCACTGGCTCGCTGGATTGGCGCGGTACGTCCTTCGAGACGCCCGCGGCGCAGGGCACCCCCAGCGGCTCTCCCTGTCCCGACCTTCGAGAAGTGATCCCGCGCTTTACGCGCGCGGCCTGATCTGACACGATCAGGCACCGTCGATCAGGGGAGGAAAGCGATGCGCAAATACATCATCGAACGCGAATTGCCGGCGATCGGCAGCGCCGAGCGGCAGGCGCTCAAAGAGGCGGCGCAGAAATCCAATTCGGTGCTGAAGGAGCTCGGCCCGGATATTCAATGGGTCGAAAGCTATGTCGCCGGTGACAAGACGTTTTGCGTCTATCTCGCCCAGAACGAGGAAATCATCCGCGAGCATTCGCGGCGCAGCGGCTTTCCGGCCAACAAGATTACCGAAGTCCGCCGCATGATCGACCCCACCACCGCCACCGACGGATAGCGCCCGCCATTCCCTCGCCGATCCGGCGAGGTCAGCGGCTCTACAAGCAGCGTGGGGCTGAAGAAACGATCACCCAGGAGGCCGCTCGACGCAAGCAGTCATGCTGGCGGCAGCACACGCATTGGCAATGACGAAATATGCGAGATGATCTCGGAAACTGGCTGCTTCTGATTACGAAGGAGTGGCCACCGTGCAAAAACTGATATAAATATAGTCCAAGTCTCGCTGAATGTTCCAAGGAAGGTTAAAGGGTTAATATGTCGGATCTTCAAGATCTGCCCACCGGGATCCAGAATTCGCGCCGTCATCTCATGAAGATGGGCACCATAGCAGCATCCGCGATCTTCGCTGGCTTAATGAAAACAACGCCAGCTGCGGCAGGCCCACCTCGTCCGCCTGGGCCACCCCCTGGTCGGCCTGGGCGTGGTCCGATGTGCTTCCTAAAGGGGACGACGATTCGGACCGCGGACGGCGGCAGGAAGGTCGAAGACCTTGCTGTGGGCGATTTGCTGCCGACTGTTTTCGGTGGGATACGTCCCATCCAGTGGATCGGCCGTTATCCGTTTAAGAAAAGCGATCCGGCCAAGGCATGGGTCAGGGACGTACTTCCGGTTCGGGTCGCCCGATCGGCCCTTGGTCCCGATGTACCGTATGCCGATTTGTATCTCACGAAGCCGCATTCACTGTTCATCGATGGCGTGCTGGTGCCTGTGTGCAATCTTATCAACGGCACGACGATTACGCTTTATGACGCAAGTGCTCTCGATGAGCTGGAGTACTTTCATATCAAGCTCGAACGTCACGACGTGATCTACGCGGAAGGAGCTCCTTGCGACACTCTGCTCAATGTTGATGATAATGCGGTCAATTTTGCCGAATATCTTCGTCAATATGGACCACCAACAAGCGAGGACATTCCGTGTGCGCCCTGGCTTGGCTATGGCCCCTGCATCGAACTAGCGTCGCGTTTCCGCAGCGCAATCTCGCCTTGGATTGATCGCCGACAGAAGCTTGACATTATTCGAGACAAGCTAGAGGAGCGCGGAATCGCTCTTTTGCAGCAGTCGGAGCTGGCCTAACAACTGATAGTCTTGGATCAGCCGACCTCGAACAGGCAGGCGCTTTGCTGATCGCGCCGGCGCGGGCCGTTGCGACACTCAGGCTCGCGATGCAGCTGCTCCCCGCGGATGTTGTTTGATCGCCGCGGAACCTATAATGGCATAGGCGACGATCGTCATCCTGAGGAGGCCGCCGGTCCGCGCTTCGCGCGGCCCGAGGGCAGGCTCCGCGGCCGCTCGAAGGACGCACGGCTTCAGTCCAGCCGCATTGGCATCTTGCCAGCCTCGAAGCGTAACCCACCGGCCTGGGGCCGCAAGGTGAAACTGCGCTCGAACGGCGGGACGTTGAAAGGGCGTCGCAGCGGCGTCGCCCTTTGGCGCGGGGGTTACTGGTGCAGTTGGTAGAGGCGCGTGACGTTCTCGCTGGTGATCTTGGACCGCACCGCGGGCGAGATGTGGGCCATGTTGCGATCGAGGGTCTCGCGCGAGCCCGGCCAAATGCAATCGGGATGCGGGTAGTCGGCACCCCAGATGATGTTGTCTTCGCCGATCAGCGGGATGATCGGTTCGAGGAACTGGTCCTGCTGATAGGTGACGTAGCCCTGGCGGCGGAAATAATCGCTCGGCTTCAGCTTGAACCCGAGATCGCGGGCGCGGTCGGCATATTCGGTGTCGAGCCGATCGAACACATAGGGCAGCCAGGTGACCCCCGACTCGCCGAGCACGAAATTGAAGTCGGGGTATTTCTCGCAGGCGCCCGAGGCCAGCAGCGACACCAGGACTTCCATCGTGTCGAGCTGGAACAAGGCCGAGCGCACGAGCCGCCACTGGGTGAAGTATTTCCGCTCCTGTTCGGGATTGTCCGGAGCGCGCAACGCCTTGAACCCGGTCGAATGGAACGAGATCGGAAAACGGCACTCGGCTGCGGCCTCCCACAGCGGGAACCACAGATCGGTGTAGAGCGGCGGGGTCATCCGCTTGAAGGCGAGATCGCCGCCGCGCAGCCCCATCTTGGCGCAGCGCCGGACTTCGGCGGCGGCCTCTTCCGGGTCGGTGTTGGGAATGATTGCCAGCGGATAGACGCGGTTCGGATCGGTGCGCTTGGCGAAATCCGCGACCCAGTCGTTATAGACCTTGTCGGCCCAGGCGCGCAGCGGCGCGTCGGCGATCAGGTCGTTGATCATCAGACAGCCATAGATGATCTCGGCGTCCTGCCCGTCGCGGTCGAGATCGGCGAGACGCAATTCCGGGGTGGTCGGGCGCGGCTTGGCGCCGGGCTTCGAACTCCACTCGAAGCCGAGGTCTTTCATTTCGTCGATGTGGTTGAACATACCCTTTTGGTACGGCAGGAAGCCGGGGCCGACGCCGTTCCACATGCCCTTGTCCTGGGCCTCGACGAACCAGTGCAGCCCGTCGTCCATCTCCTCGACGCGCGGCGCCAGCAGCTTCCATTTATCGGGCGCTTCCGACGACCACAAATCGGGCGGCAGATAGGTCAGATCGATGTGATTGTCGCCAGAGATCAGTTTTTCGGGCATTGCGGGCTCCTCTTGCTCCTCCGCGATCGAGGTCGAACCAAACGTTTGATCGCACATCCTACGATCGCGGCGCGACCAGCGCCACAGCTAAGCAGGAATTTGCCATTTTTCCGAGTTGCGCAACACGCATGCCCGATATCCGCTCCCCGGCAATGGGAATGCCGGCCTATGATTACAAACGCAACGACATCCGATTGGGAGAAAACGCATGGCGGTAGAGCTCGGCAGCGGCAGATATACTTTCGTGGTGCGCGACACCTGGGCCAAATTGCCGGAGGAGATCGTGTTGGGCGATGTCGCGGCAGTCGGTGTCGACCGCAATGATCGGGTCTATGCCTTTAATCGCGGCGAGCACCCAATCGCGGTATTCGATGCCGAAGGCAATCTGCTGCGCAGCTGGGGCGAGGGTGTGTTCACCCGGCCGCACGGCGTCCATATGGGGCCGGACGACACGATCTGGCTGACCGATGACGGCGATCACACCGTCCGGCACTGCACGTTCGACGGCAAGGTGCTGATGACATTGGGCATCCCCGGCGAGCCCAAACCCTATATGAGCGGGGAGCCGTTTCATCGCTGCACGCATACGGCATTGTCGCCGCGCGGTGATCTTTATGTCTCGGACGGCTACGGCAACGCCCGCATCCACAAATTCACGCCCGACGGCAAACTGCTGATGTCGTGGGGCGAACCCGGCACCGATCCCGGCCAGTTCAACGTGCCGCACAATATCTGCTGCGATCCCGATGGCTGGGTCTATGTCGCCGATCGCGAAAACCACCGGGTGCAGATTTTCGACGGTAACGGCAAATTCGAGACCCAGTGGAACAATCTGCACCGGCCAAATGGCATGTGCATGGCGCTGGGGCCGAACCCGCTCGTCTATATCGGCGAAGGCGGGCCGCAGGGCGAGATCAACCGCGATTGGCCCAATATCGGTCCGCGCGTCAGCATCCACAGCCATAAGGGCGAGGTGTTGGCGCGGCTCGGAAAGATGCATGCCGGGCTCGAACCCGGGCATTTCACCTCGCCGCACGGCATCGCTGTCGACAGCCGCGGCAACATCTTTGTCGGCGAATTGTCCGGCCGGATCATGGCGCGGGTCGCGAAAGGTGAGTTACCCAAGCGCATTCGCGTGCTGCAAAAGCTCGAAAAGGTTGCGGTCTGAGGGCGCTGGACTACGCCGGCGCAGGCTCGGCAAGGCGGCGGTTGCCCTGGTTTTGGCGAAGGACGAGGAAACCGATCACCACGAGATTGGCGAGATTGAACAGGGCGCCGGCGGCAAAGGCGGGGGCGTAGAACCCAAAGTAATCATAGAGCGCGCCCGCGACCAGCTGCCGAACGCCATCCCCGACATGCCCGCAAACAAGAGAGTCGGGACCCGCCATGCGGCTTCCGATGATGGAAAGAGTTCGCGGATCGCCATCACATAGGCCGGGACGATGCCGCTAAAGCCGAGCCCGTACGCCGCAGAAATTGCGAATAGCCCGGCCTCGTTGCGCGTCACCGAGAATGCGGCGATCGCCAATGCCTGGCAGGCTGATCCGGCAAACACCGTGGCGAGACCGCCGATCCGGTCGGCGGCCCAGCCCCAGAACTGCCGGCTGGCAAAAGCGCAGCCGAGCAATACCGACAGCATCACCGCACCCTGCGCCGGCGCGATCCCGACATCGCTGCAAAACGCGACGAGATGGCTCGACGGCATCGCCATCGGCACGCAACAGAGAAACGACGCCGCGCACAGCATCGCCTGCACCGTATTGGGACGCAGCCGCAACGCCTTTGTCCCGCGGGAGGACGCCGCACCGAGCGCGGTGGCGCGGCTTGGCTGCGGCGGCGGGCTGAGCATCAGCGCCATCGGCACGATCAGCAACAGCACGGCGGCGAAACCCAGCATCACCCCCTGCCAGCCGAACCAGATGATCGCGCGCTCAAACACCGACGGCCAGACCACGCCGGCGATATATTGACCGGACGAGATCAGGGCGAGTGCGGTGCCGCGGCGACGGTCGAACCAGCGGCTGATATAGATCAGCAGCGGCGGATAAAGCGCGCCACCACCCAAAAAGCCGATCAGCAGCGCATGTCCAACGTAAAGCCCAGAGACATGGCCGGTCGCCGATACCATCAGACCGAGAGCCGTCATCAACGCGCCGAAGATGACGGTTGGCCGCACTCCGACCCGGTCGGCGACCCAGCCCATCAGAATGCCGCCGATCCCGGTCCCGACCCAGACAAGGGCGGCGGCTAATGCGATAACCGACCGATCGGCGTCGAGCGCCGCCGCGATCGGCTTCAGCCCGATCACGACGATCAGCGGCGCACCATACGAGATCGATAATATCCCGATCGCCAGCGCCGCCGCGATCCAGGACGAGCGGCTCTCGACGCTGTCGGAAAAGCGGGCAGAGGCGGCAATATGTATTCCGGCCGCCGATAAATCCGCCATATTGCCGCCTTCCTTTTGGGGTATTTGGCTCACGCTTTGAGCACACTCGTAATACGAACGCGATCGGATGCGCAATTCGGCGATCATGCGCCGATATGATCGCCGGCCGGCATCAGCGCCGATTGATTGCTCTGGCCTCGGCAGTGACGCCCGCCTAAAGTTGCTCCGGATCGCTCGACCAGGGGAGAAACGCGATGGCCGCTTTCGCCTATGACCATATTCATTTGCGCAGCCCCAATGCCGAGGAAACCGCCCAATGGTACGAGCGGATGTTCGGGGCCGAGATCATCCGCTCGATCCAGTCCGACGGCAGACCGCGGATCGATCTCAATCTCGGCGGCGTCGCCGTGTTTATCGCGCAGGCTCCGGCGGAGCAGGCCGTCGGGGAGCCGCCGCAGCCGCCTTACCTCGGGCTTGAGCATATCGGGCTGCGGGTCGAGGGGATCGATGCGGTCGTCGCCGAGCTAAAGCAGAAGGGCGCCGAATTCACCGTCGAGCCAAAGACCATCCGACCCGGGGTACGCATCGCCTTTTTGCGCGGCCCGCAAAACGTCCATATCGAGCTGCTCGACCGCAACGCCGCCTGACCCCCTTCGCCTCGCCGGCTTTTGGATTGGCGAGTGGTGCCAAGCCAGCACGCCCTTTCGGTGGCCGCTCTTGGTCCACGGCGACAGCGTTTGCGTGAACGAGCAGCGGCATCCGCAGTATGGGTCGGGTAAGCCAGGAAGCCTTTCATGAAGCGCGCCACTACCGCCGTGCAAGGCCTGTCAGACCTTCTCGATGAACCCAATTGGGCTTATCAAGAAACGCGTAAAGACCAGCACCGAGAACGGCACCAAAAATCGTGATCCCCACCCAGAAATTTTTGTCCCGATCATCGCTCCCGATGGCAGGTGGAGACCATTCTGCCTGATCAGGCTCGTTCGCCATGCATTTACCCCCGACCGCGGATACCAGCTTGATGCGTCATTTCGTTACAATGAAACTGACCCACTACCCTAGGTGACCTCGATTGCCACGGTGATGCCTGAGCCGACATCGTTGACGATTTTGGGCGGCGGGCGCGCGGGCCTAGGTTTGCTGTGCGGCAGGCAGCGAAAGGCTCGGTAGGCAGGATTTAAGCACAGCCCGACGCTACCCGGACAACGGCGAAGCCCCAGGATCGGGCTTGGCCGCGCCGCCTCTCCGTTCACCCTGCCTCAGCACCTTCCGAGGCGGCGATCCCCTCTGAATATTGCAAAAAGATCCGACAGCGCCTTGTTTCCCGTCTCAATATAGGTCCCGGCGAGCCTCGTCCGGACCCCCGGCAATGCTTTGCACCGCGGCGAACAGCGCCGACACCGCGGCGCGCGACAGACCGTGCGCGACAAAAACGAGGCGCGAGCGGTGGTCGGCATCGGGCCAGTCCTCGAGTTCGACAGGTGGATGAGCGAGGTGCTGCACCGCATGAACGACGACCGGGCCGCGGCATTCGCTGATGGCAACGATGCCCTTGACGCGCAACAGATCCGGGCCGCGCAGCGCGGTCAGCACCGCCATCGCCTGTTCAAACACCTCCCACGGCATCGGTTGCTCGAAAATCAACGAAAAGCTGTCGAGCCCGTGGCTGTGCGCAGCGTCGCCGAGATCGAACCTGCGGCGCGGCGCGGGCGGATCGTCGAACACGAATTCCGGCGCAATCGCCCCATGCTCGGCGGTGACCAGCGGGGCAGCACTCAGCGCCGCGATCTGCGCGGTCAGCCGCTGCACCGCTGCCGGGTCGGCAAGATCGGATTTGGTCAGGATGATGCGGTCGGCGAGCGCCACCTGTTTTCGGGCTTCGGGCATCCGCTCGATGTTGCCGCGGCCGTTGACGCAATCGACTACGGTGACCAGCGCCTGGAGATGAAATTCGCGGCCGAGAGCGCGGTCGGTGGCAAAGGTCTGCAAAACGGGACCAGGGTCGGCGAGCCCCGAGGTCTCGATGATGACGCGCTCGAAACTCGGCACCGCACCGCGGGCGCGGTCGGCGAACAGGGTGCGCAGGGTTTCCTGCAAATCGGTGCGGACATTGCAGCACAGACAGCCATTGCCGAGCAGGACGGTGATGTCGCTGCTCGAGCGCAGCAGCGCCTGATCGATGCCGATCTCGCCAAACTCGTTCACGACGACGGCGGTGTTGGCCCCCTCGGGCCGCGCGAGCAGAGCGCGGATCAAGGTGGTCTTGCCCGAGCCGAGAAACCCGGTCACGGCGATGACCGGCAGGCGCGGCCCACGGGCGCGGCGTTGACGGCGACCAAACGGCGAGGCGTCCTGTCCGGCGAATAGCGAGGACGGCCCCGACCCGGATGGTGAGATGAGAGGTACCCTATGCTGACTCATAGCTTCAGTTTAGCGGAGCTGCGCATTCAACGCGATGATCGCGCAAGCCGGTTCAATAATGAGCAGCAGGCATGCCCCTGGGCGAGAACGCGGTGAACCAAGACGGCGCGCCCAGCGGATGAGGGCCAGTACTCGGTTAAAGTAAACTAAGGATTACAGCAGCCCGAGATCGCGGAAGCTGACATGGAGATTGCCGCCGATGACGATGTGGTCGTGCAGCACGAGCCCGAGCGGTACGGCGGCCTTTTTGATGTCTTGGGTCACGGCGATATCGGCCTTTGATGGGGTCGGATCGCCTGACGGGTGATTGTGCACCAGGATCAGCGCCGAAGCATTGAGCTCGAGCGCCCGCTTGACGACCTCGCGCGGGTAAACCGGCGTATGGTCAATGGTGCCGCGCTGCTGGCGCTCGTGTTTGATCAACAGATTTTTGCGATCGAGAAACAGAATGTGAAACTCTTCGATCTTGCTGTGCGCGACCTGAGCGCTGCAGTAATCGATCAGATTGTCCCAAGAATTGAGAACCGGCCGGTCTTGTAATTCGACCCGCATCAGCCGCAGCGCTGCCTCGCGCACCGACTTGAGTGCGGCGACCCCGGCGAAGTTGAGGCCGGCCGCGGTGAGTGCGTCGGGTTCCGCACTGATCACGCCGCCAAAACCGCCAAATTGGGCAAGGAGCGACTTTGCCAGCGGTTTGACGTCGCCGCGCCGATAAGCTGCAAACAGCAGCATTTCGAGGAGTTCGTAATCGGGCAAGTTGTCGGGTCCGGCGGCCATCATGCGCTCGCGCAGCCTTTGACGGTGACCGAAGTAATGCGGCAGCGCCACCGCCGCTTCGGCAAAGCCCGACGGGGATTGCCCGACAGCGCCGGCCGGCGCGCCGTTGCCGTCTTCGCCGTAAACGTCGCGACAGAGCGCCTTCACACGCTCACCTTCAATGGCCTCAAATACCCATACGCGCCGAGCCGCGTCCCATTCGCCACCGAGCGTGCGCGCTCTGGCCGGGAAATTGGGGTGATAGGGTGAACTGACGACGATGCGTCCGTCCTCCCCGACGATCGATACAGGCATCATCCGCCCGCTTTGCCGCCGCCAACGCTCAAGCCTGGCATCGTTAACGTCAATCCCGCGTCATCCCGGCCTCGATAGGATCGGAAGCAAAGCAGTAAGCCGATCCGTGGTCTCAGAGACAAATTTAAGGATATCCGGGCGAAAATTGGACGTGATTGTGACAGATTTATGACAATGTGGCGCCTACCCTCAAGTCATCCTGGCGGGCAGCAGCCGAGGTAAGTTTTCATGCTTGTGCATCTGCTTATAGTCAGCAAGGAAACCACGCCTCACGATTCCATCCGGCATGAAGTCACGATGACTTGCCGCCAGGCGGCATTTATACCTTGGGCAGATCAGGGTGACGACTTACGCTTCTCCAGGTTTCGTCTTGTATTATCCTGGGGCGTAGCATTGGCCTTCTGTCTACTTGTCTGGTGGGCCGTGGTGAGGGGGATCATCGCGCTGAGCGCGGTGATCCGCTAAAGTTGATCTGGCCATCAGAGACGCCGTCGAACGCAGCGACGCCTCCAGGTAACACGCTTCGTACGGTTTCTCCGATCAGAAATCCATTTCGAGCG